>JBBSBD010000368.1:0-5426 GCA_038251675.1 Chitinophagales bacterium
TGGAGTTTTTCGAACCGGTGCCTTCTATCTACCGGAAGCTGAAGACACTGGAGGAAGTTGGACTTGGCTATATCACATTGGGACAGCAGGCGACAACGCTTTCGGGTGGGGAGGCGCAGAGGGTGAAGCTATCGGAAGAGTTGGCTAAGCGGGATACGGGGCAGACGGTATATATCCTGGATGAGCCGACGACAGGCCTTCATTTTGAGGACATTAAGCATTTGCTGCGGGTGATCCAGAGCCTGGTGGACCGGGGGAATACGGCGATCGTGATCGAGCACCATATGGATGTAATCAAAGTGGCAGATTACATCATAGACATCGGTTTGAATGGTGGAAAAGAGGGTGGCCGCATAGTGTTTGCGGGGACTCCGGAAGATCTGGTCTCACAGTCAGCCGGACATACAGGCAGCTTTCTCAGGGCTGAACTGTCTTAATCGGCGTTCACTTCAGGGCATAAAAAAACCACCTACCGCTTAAGCAAGAAGGGATCGATGCTTAATCAGAAGCAGGTGGTCATTGCATAACACCCAAAAAAGAACTAATGAATCTTTATATATATCATCCTAACTTGTTCAGGATGAGATATTTATTTTTTTACCTAGAATGGATCGTTACAGTCACCAATGATACCAAGGAGTCGGAGTATTATTTGAATAGAATTCATTTTGGATGTATTTAGTTTGATTGTGAGGCAAATTTAGATCAACTCACGCCCGAACGCTATAACAAACAAGCCTTCCATTCTACATACATAATTAGGATAAATAGAATATTTTTGTTGCTTAACAATGTGACTATCAACATTTTGTTAGTCGCAATGATAAAGAAAAACACTTTGTTCTTATCCCGATGTAAAGATTTGATTATTTTCGATGGAAGCAAAACCAAAATGCCAACAAAATTAACAGGGTTAAAATGATTGTAATTTGATTAATTGCATATATATTGTTTTGATTATCAGTAAAATATCATCATATGAATTCCGAAAATAATCTTCGATATGCTAGCAGGGTTTAAACAAATTGCCAATTATCTAATAATGAAGATTGAACATTTAAGATAATATACTCATGGAATCAATATATGAATTAGCAAAGCTCAATAACAGGCATAGAAAAATCGCAGATTCTTTGATTCCTGAAGATTCTTCAAGTCCTATCAAAAAGCTCTATTCACTCGCATATTTAGATAAAGGACTAGATGATGAGGAAGCTATGATCGAAGTATATGGGAAAAAGAATATAGCCGCTTTTTCAAGACTTAAAGTGAGACTGAAGGATGTTTTGATTCGTGCTATTATCTTACAAAATACTGCTCAGGACACAAGCGATATTCGATTAAATGAATCTATAAATGGTTATCGTTACGCATTAGCCGAACGACTACTATTATTAAGGAAATCTGATTATTTAGCTATTGAATTAGCTGAGAAAGCGATTGTCCGATCCATGAAATATCATGCTACAGAAAATGTCCTTGTGCATGTACGGATCTTAATAGGTCATTATGGGAAAGTGGAATATAATAAATACAAGTTGGCTAAGTATCTTGACATTCAGGAAAAATATTTAAATATCTATTCGTGGGAGATAAAATCAGAGAATTTTTATCATGATTTACTCAGAACAGAATATCAATCTCTTGCTACAGCTAACCAAGAAACCAAAAACAAGGCAATAAATTATGTTGCTGAGCTAGATGCTGTTAAAGATGTAAGAACCTACGCCTTCATGCTTAATCGATTCAGAGTGAAAGCAGCATTTTACGAATATTCAAAGGATTTTGACTCAATGCTAGAACTTACCAAAGATGCATTGAAAGAATTCAATCATCCGGAATTCAGAACAGGTCCTACACTTATTAGCATATATTTAAGGAGGATTTATGCTTTTATTCAGACAGGCCTGTATTCCCAAGCTATCACACTTGGAAAAACGGAAATGGATAAGTTACCTGCTGGTAGCCAGTCTTGGTTCCTATTGGCTCACTATGTTCTGAAAGCCCAATTGTATTCAGAAAAATACTTGGACGCTGCCCACTTAATAAAAAACATAGTTGACAATCCAAAATTTCAAAAGCTAGGGGAAAGTTACAAAGAGCTCTTTCATACCACACTAGGTTACATTCACTTGATAGTTGAATCAGGACTGATTGAAAATAATGAAGTTGAGCAAAAAAATCTTCCTGAGTTTAAATTGGGTAGGTTTCTTAATGCAACACCTGTATTCAGCAAAGACAAAAGAGGAATTAATGTTAGCATACTATTGATGCATATAGCCTTTCTGCTGCTAAGGAAGGATTTCAATGGGATTATTGATAGAATCGATTCCCTGAATCAATATGTGTATCGATATTTGAGGAAGGACGATTCGTACAGAAGCAATTGCATGATCAAAATGGTCATCCAGATGGCTAAAGCAGATTTTCATCCTAAGCGTACCGAGAGGTATACATTTGATTTATACAAGCTCCTTAACCAAGTGAAAATCACTGGTTCAGGGGAAAATATTGAAACTGAATTTATCCCTTTTGAGGTGCTCTGGCAAATCATGATAAAATCTATATGAATAATATCTTAGGTTTATTATCCAAAAGGGGATAATTTCGTGCTACAGAACTCCATATTTTTTAGTTTTAATCTCAAAAAAGTCAAGGCCAGGTGGCCCTGACTAACGACATTTTCTACCAACTTATCTAATAGCCAAACTCCTTGTATCATGAAAAATGTAATGAAAATCAAACAACTTATTTTTGTTGCTTATATAGCCATCCTCTACATATCTGCATCCGGATGCACAGAAGATCAAGTCACACCTGCATCTGATTTTCCTTCGAAAGATTTGAATATTTCGTTTCGTTCAGATGGCCCGGTGAGTAGTGGAATAATTAAACAAAAAGTATCTGATCGGGACAACATTCCTTTAGTTCAAATTCTAACTTGTTCTTATTACGGACAAACAACACAAGGATATTGGGAATACCATCTTACCACTCAGTATGATGGACCCAAAATATATACGGTCACTAATATTATTGGTGATGTGAACGATGGGTTCTGATAAAAATCGAATTCGCCGGAAGGTTTGTACCTTCCTGAGAAATTTTAAGCTCCGTTGCTTCCTTATTTAACTCTCATACGATCAATATTTACTTTAGATTTTATCATTTAATATTAAAATAGAATCTAAAAAGGTTGGTGAAATTGGTGGAATATTATTTATTACTCACGGATTTTGCCGGACTATCAATGAGTTTCTCAATTGTTGATTCTTCATATCGTGAATTGTGAAAATTGTGTAATTCATGTATTATTTGTATTTCTGTAACAATTTTTTCTTCCTTCTCATATTGTGAATTATACTGGAATGCATGGCCTGATAATTTTAACATCATGACGAGCAGGACATAAATGGCCGGTAGCAATATTGCTGTAGCAAGTTTTAATTTCATGACAATTTATTTTTAGGGTGATTTTATTTCATACTTTGATTCAATTTAGTTGAGCATGTATTTTTTTCTGAATATTATCTATATTTCATTCGAATCTATACAAGCTTAAATTTGTTGAGTAAAAATCTATCTCTTCTATCATTGGTCCGATTTGACATTGTAAAGATGACACTCAAGATTGTATGAATCAAACGAAAATGGAGTCGTATTTTACACATATTTTACAGTAAATTACACAATATACAGATATATATAATTGATAATCAGCTACATATGTAATTTAAGATGAATACACTTTTCCAATTAGCCAAATACAATGAAGCAAATCGTAAAATCATTGAATTGCTGATGCCGCAGGATGCGGATAGCCCTCTTAAAAAGCTTTTTTCGATTGTATTTTCCGGAAAGACCTTAAGTGACAGTCAGGCAATGATGACCATTTATGGTGCAAAAAAATTATCAACCTTTTCAAGATTAAAAACCAGGCTAAAGGATATTTTAATTAAAACCACTCTGCTTCAAAACACAAATTTGGAAAGTGAACATTCAAGAGTTAATGAATCTATGAATCAATATCGATATGCTATCGCCGTTAAATTTTTGTCTCAACGAAAAATAGATCATTTGGCAATTGAAATTGCTGAAAGAGCTTTAATTAAATCAATTAAATATGATTCTACTGAAAGTGTTTTATTATTAGCACGTACTCTTATATTATATTATGGATCTTCTAATTATAATAAATTTATGTTAACTAAATACACAGATATTCAAAATAGGTTCATGAGAATTAATATTTTCGAAATAAAAGCCGAAAACTATTTTTTTGAACTGCAGCAAAACCAATTAAAATCCTTAGCGACACCCAGTTCATTCATTATTGCAAAAGCAAAAGAGTATGTGGATGAACTTGGAAAAATAAATGATATAAAGACTTTCTTCTTCTTGTTTAACAAGTATAGGGTGAAAGCTACTTATTATGAATATATAAAAGATTTTGAATCGCTTCTATATTTGTCAGATATTATACTTAAGGAAATGAGTGGATCTAATAAGAGAACTATACATTCTTTATCAAGTATTAATCTAAGGAAAATATTTGCTTTACTGCAACTAGGACGAAATGATAAAGCCATTTTATTAGGATCGATAGACATGAAAAATTTACCGTCTGGATCACTTGGATGGTACTTCATAGCCCATTACAAATTAAAAGCCCTGCTCTATAAAGGCGACTACAAAAACGCAGTTGATTTAATTAAGCTCATGATCGAGAATCCTCTATTTTCCAAAATAGGTGGTAACTATCGTGAGCTTTTTACCGCCACTCTCGGGTACATTCACCTGATCGTCGACTCAGGCCTGGCAGGAGATCCCACAAAACTCAAAAAGCTCCTCCCTGACTTCAAGATCGGGAAGTTCTTAAATGCTATACCGGTCTTCAGCAAAGACAAACAAGGGATCAACGTCAGCATTCTGTTGATGCACGTAGCCATATTATTACAAAGAAAGAATCATGACGCCATCATAGATCGGGCTGACTCTCTAAAACAGTACGCCTACAAATACCTTCGAAAAGATGATTCCTTCCGGAGCAACTGCATGATCAAAATGGTCATCCAGATGACAAAAGCCGGTTTTAATCCCATCCGGACCGAACGATACACCCACGACCTATTGGAACAATTAAGAGCCGTGAAACTTGCCGGTTCAGGCGAAAACATCGAAACCGAAATCATTCCGTATGAAGTGCTGTGGACGGTAATGAAGAAGGCGTTGTAAAAAACAAAAACAGTCTTTGACTGTGATTTATGTGATTTTTGTGAGATATATGATTATTATCTTCATGTCCTTCGTATTTAGCACATTAACCACATATAAGATAAAAGCGGGCTAAAAACCTCTTCATTATCTAAAGTCTTCATTTTATTTAAAATCCATCAAGTATTTTTTTTATAATCATACTCGTCACA
>JBBSBD010000369.1:0-5374 GCA_038251675.1 Chitinophagales bacterium
TACAGCAGTATAAATCATGTTTTCATTCTCCCAGACACAAATTACCCTTTCGTTGTTAAGCGCTTTTAATAATGGCAAGCTTCCGTCGCCCAGGTTTATTTTTATACCACCGGGTTTCATTACGATCACCTTTCCTTTTTCCGTCCAGGCATAGATATTCTCATTATTTATGGTTTCGATGGAGCAGCTTCGGCCTTCGCCAACTTCTCCTTCCTTAATTCTTGTTCATCGGCCAAAACAGAAATAAATATATCAGATAAAGGCTCAATACTTCGTTGAGCCCAAACTGGAAGTTTCAGTGGCAGTACTTGAAAACGGTACATGTCCCGCAAAAGGGATATTTTCTTTTTTTGATTCATCCACAATGGCTAAATAAATTCTTTGCCAGTAAATTATAGACCTTGATGAAATCCGCTTTTTGCTTTTTGTAGGAGCGTACTATTTTCCTTGCTTCCGCGGTATCCTTTGGGTAAGTGAAAAGCAAGGTATCCGGCTGGGGCGGGCCATCCAATATTTTTCCTGTTATGGCACCCAGGCGCAGGCCTAAAATTTTTGATGTCTCAATTTCATCCCGGAGTTTATTTATATCCTCTAAACCCATGTCACTTGCCATATCACATATGCCTGTAACGCCATTGGCGATAAATAACGGAAAAAAGTATTGGATACTTACCTTTCTTAAACTATGGGTATGCATGTCCCAAAGAGCCGGCATCAGGTATTTTCCTTTGACCTCTATAAGAGTGGCTTTTTACTGAATGGCGGATTTACAGCTTATAGAAAAAATACGGTTTCCCTCAATAGCAATTGTCATATCCTTGATTACTTTATTATGTAACACATCTATTACGGCAGCGTTCCTGATAACCAGCACTTCGTTTTGCCCTAACAGGAAAAGGTGAAGAAGAATAAAAGTATAATGATATAAACTTTGTTCATTTCTGTAATTTTTTAATTTAAAGAAACTGTTTTATTCCATTAAATCATTTTTGCAACACTGAAACCCACACCAATGAAAAGTTACAAGTCCGGACTCAGAAATAAGACAGTCTTATGTTGTGATCTTAAAAACCCGCTCTGCGTTGGCATAGGCGATTTTTTTTCGTTCAGTATCGGACAAAGGAGCCGTTTCAATAAAGGAAACCGACGGTGCGGTGGGCTGATATGGATAATCGATGGCCCACATTATGCGATCGACCCCTATTTTATCAATACAATATTTTAGAGCAAGTGGATCTTCTACGCCGCTTGTGGTAATGGTGATATTGCGCTGAAAATATTCACTGGGTTTAAGTGCATTCTTTCTACCCGCACGAGCGCCAGGTGTTCCCATAAAATCAAGCCGCCATAACCAGAAAGGTAAAGCTTCCCCCATGTGACCAATAACGATTTGCAGGCCTGGATACCTATCCAGGATTCCCCCAAAAATAAGCCGCAAAATATGTGTGGAGGTTTCAACACCATAACCCCATGTAGCGCCTTCCATACGGTAATCACGGAAAGGCACCGCCATACCATCCGATACAGCTCTTGGATGAATATAAATTGGCGCATTCAAAGCTTCCGCTGCTTCCAATATCGGATAGAAGCGAGGATCATCGAGGTAGAGATTATTCGTATGGGAATTGACAATAAACCCATTCAATTTTAAGGTGCTGATGGCCCTTTGCATTTCTTTTGCGGCAACGTCGGCGTCTTGTGGGGCAAAGCATGCCAGTCCGGCAAAGCGACTTGGGTTGCGTTTTATCACTTCACTTAGACGGTCATTTGCTAGCTGTGCAAGCTCAATGGCTTGTGTTCTCTCGAAAACTTGCACACCCGGCATAGTCAGGGAGAGGAGATGCATGGCGACATTGTTCGCATCCATATCAGCAAGCCTCAACGTTTCGAAGTCCAGCAGTTTCGGTAGCATGCCTTGTGTTGCCTTATCCCGGTTTAAAACATTCACTGGTGCGGATGGTTGGGTTGTCCCGGGTGCAGGTGCATCGTAAATTTGCTTAAGTACCATCATGTCAAGATTGGTTCCACCTTTTTGAACCCAATCTTTATACCCCTTTGCAATTTCAGGAATGGTGAAGGCTTCTTCTGTAGCTATCTTTCGCAAACCTGGCTTGGATGAGTTGGTGTTTAAAGAAGCACTGTCATTTGCTTGTAATAAAGCAGGCAAGGTAGCTGCTGCGGCAAAAGCAGGGAGATTTTTTATTGCGGTTCTGCGGTTCATAAAAGAGGAATTAAATCAGGTGACATGAATTCATTAATTTTCTTAAATAAAAATATTAAGGATGCTTTTTTAAAATTGTAATCTTGCAATTGTGTGTACAATTGCATTATTTATCTAACCCTACCCCTTTTTATTTTTTGCGTAGAAGGTCACGACAAACCTTCATGAGTTGGCGATGGAATCCCGTTGCTATCTGCCGCCTTTCAAATTGATGCCGCCGAATGACTCTATGCCAATTGCCACATAAAGGAATATTAGCAATGAAAGGGTGAAGCAAATACTCCTGAACATAAAAAATTATTCAACAGCAAAAACAGTTGATTGACGTGCAACAAGCTGCCAGTTATTTTTATCATTCATCCAGATATCCGTGAAACGTCTTTTGTCTGTTTTACCTGCATTTCTCCTTATTTCCTGACCCATAACAATAGCAATATTATTTGTAAATGTTATCTTTTCAATATTCTTTTCAAAATATAGCGTATCACCCCCAGCTTTTCTTAAATTATTTCTTATATCCTCCATAGTTGCTATTTTGTTCCATGGTGAGTTAACTACATAATTAGGAGAAAGAAGCTTAAATAACACAATGCTGTCTCTCTTTAAATGAGCAGCCTTCATGTCATTCTCAAGTTCCCGTATCTTAGTATCTTCGGTACTTTGTGAATAGCTACCAAAAAAAATGATCAGGGTCAGCAATGTGAATATTAATTTTTTCATTTTTTAAAAATTAAAGGTTATGAAATATTCTAATGAAAATTTATTATTTAAAAGCTTTACAAATTTTATCTTCAAAACGCCGGTATTTAACGTGACTCCGCATACTCCACAAAATCTTTATTACAGTCCTTTTTATCAATTCACTCTCCCTTTTTCTTCTTCCGCACAGGTAAGCCGCTCTCTTTTTCCCTTTAATTTTTCTCTACCAAAATTATGCGTGTAGGTCAATTTATACGAGGGCCAGGTAAATCTTGCATTACCATCTAAAACCAGGAAAGGGAAGATGCATGCATTGCAACTGCTCAACGTCCCATACTTTGGAATGGGTGGTTTAAATTGCCGGATGGCAAAACTGAAAAGAGATATTATGCTTGTCAATGCCAGCAATATAAATGGTATCATGTTTTGCATATTTTGCATTTTTTCTGCTGTATTAAAATTTCTGGGACAAGCAGCCGATGATTGATATTTTTATTTTTCCTGCCCACTTAACATTCAGCATTTATATTCCTTTTTTTTGGGGTAAATGCTATAATGTTTTTAACTCTTCTATGGTTTTATCTGTCGTTTCATACCTTCTTTCAAATTTCGTTTTTACTGGTGGAGAGATTAATATATGCGACTTTCGCAACGGGATCAATTGCAACACGGGGTTTAAATTGAAACTATTTGTTCTCCAATTTCTGTAATCGTTTCTCCAGGTCTTCAATTTTTTTATTTTGTGTATCAATAATTTTTTGCTGTTCCTGCACTGCTTTTACAAGTGGCACGGTAAACGCTGCATAGCGTAAACCATAGTAATCATTTTTGTTTTTTGGAGCATCTAAGCCACTAAAATTATATCCCATATTTTTTGCCGCTGTTTCTACCTCCTGGGCTATAAACCCTGTTTGCAGGATATTGCCTATTGCCAACTCTTCTTCTTTATTTTGTAAATTATCGGGTGTTTTTAAAAACGTTGCAACAGCCTGTGGATTTATATTATATGTTACGGGGCGTAGTTTTAAAATAAAGCTTAGGCCAGGTACTGTTTCCTGCACGTTGGTTTTAAAACGGCTATCGGATGGGGTAGTCCAATCTACAGCCCCACCTATGCTGTTTACATATGCATCACCTAACCGTACCATATTGCTTGCAAATATCTGCGTATTGTACCCGATGGCGGTAGAGTTGGAATAGTAATTAAAATCATTAGGGTCGTAACTAAAAGCTCTGTAACCAATTGCGGTATTATCGTTTCCTGTAGTGTTGGAATAAAGAGCCTCGTATCCAACTGCGGTATTATTGCTTCCTGTAATGTTTGAATAAAGAGCATTGAATCCATTGGCGGTGTTATTGTTTCCAGCTGTGTTGGAATAAAGCCCCTGAGATCCATTGGCGGTATTTAAATTGCCATTAGTATTGGAATAAAGAGCCTGGTATCCAACAGCGGTATTTAAATAGCCGCTAGTGTTGGCATAAAGAGAAACAACTCCACTGGCCGTATTTCCAGTGCCTATTGAGTTGGAAAAAAGTGACTGGTATCCGTTCGCAGTATTATTGATTCCATCAACATTTAAATAAAGAGAATAAACTCCATTAGCAGTATTGTAGTTTCCAATAGTATTGGAATAAAGTGAATAAACACCATTAGCGGTATTTTCAACTCCTGTAGTGTTGGACAAAAGAGACCGGTACCCGGCAGCGGTATTGTAAGCCCCGGTTGTGTTGCTATAAAGTGAATTAAATCCGTTGGCAGTATTGTAAGTTCCGGTGGTGTTGTTATAAAGTGCCCGGCCTCCGCTGGCGCTATTGAAACCTCCGGTAGTGTTGCTGTAAAGGGACCGGAGCCCGATTGCTGTATTACTCGTTCCAATATTATTACTATATAAAGCTTTGCTCCCTACCGCAGTATTATCAGTACCGTAAGTGGTAAAACTTGCTCCTGTACTATTATTATATAAAGCGCTATCGCCAATGGCTACAAGATTACTGCGGTTGGTATTTTGATATAAGGCACCCGTACCAATTGCCACGTTACTGTGGCCTGTAGTATTGTAAAAAAGAGACCTGTCTCCGCTGGCAGTATTGTTGTATCCGGTAGTGTTATTAAAAAGTGATTGAGATCCAAATCCTGAATTAATTGCAGCAGTATTTGAATTACCTGCACCAGAGCCAAAAAAAGTTTCACCGGTAGTTGCAATTCTGCCTGCCTGCTGATTGTACACCCTGAAATTTAAAGGTACAGAATCGCTTGTGCCAATAAACTGTATAGCCGGGTTGGTGCCGGCATTACCTGCCAGTCCCCAGCCGCTGCTGCCTGCAGAAATTTCCATCCAGCCTGTGCCGTCGTAAAACCAAAAACTGCTGGTATTGTTATCAAATACCAACAACCCTTTGGCCGGAGTGGCAATCGAATTCCTTTGTGTAGAACTCATCCGGGGAACAAGAATA
>JBBSBD010000370.1:0-5324 GCA_038251675.1 Chitinophagales bacterium
TTGGTTCATGATAGCCCGAAAGTTTCCTGGCCGATTTTAATACATCGGAAAGATGGTTGACTATATTTTTCCGGGAAACATCTAATTTATTAATCAGCTTGTCGGCATCCTTTCGGTTTAAACTGAAAACCGTTTCCCCTTGGTACGAGGTTGAAACCTGGCCCGTTCTGGTAACCTGTAATTCTTCGTTACTCAAAAGCTCTGTTTCTTCATCAGCCGAATCACCGGGGTTTTTCAAGTTTTTTTGAAAAAACGCATACATGGCTTCCCGGTTCTTTAACGTTGATGCATGAGGCGCATCATCTTCAGCCTTTGCAAAACTTGCTTCCCTATTGTAGGCTTTGTATATACGCGACACCTCTTTGGCAGTTTCCCTGGCTCCCTGTATGCTAAACTCGTCGCGGGTAGTGGTTATTATTAAAGAAGGTTTCGGTGCACGAACCTCCAGCAGATCTGCATGATCTATGCCCCGGGCAATCTCAGTAAACAGGTTTTGTTCACCATCCTGCGGCCCGATAGACTGGATCAAGCGCCTGAAATTTGTGATATAATTCTCGGGAGCGGCTGCATATATCCTGTCATCAAATGCTGCTATACAGGCAGACTGTGTGCCGCCCCCCGAACGGCCTGTTATTCCTATTCTTTCAGGATCGACTTCCTTGCGGGTAAGAAGATAATCAACAGCCCTGATGCCATCCCATATCATGTAGCGGGCCTGGGAACTTCCGGCGATGAAAGCCTGTGCGCCTGAATAAGAATGGGCCCAGTCCGAACCTTCAAAGACTGGTTTGCCTGTTGTTGGGTCAAAGTATTCAAGGCGTTCGCCCTGACCAACCGGGTCAAATGCAAATACTATAAATCCCTTCTTTACGAGGTTTAAAATTGCATGCTGGTAAGATGGATACCGGTATCCATTCTCTGAATGTCCGCTGCAGTAAATTATGGCCGGAGCTTTGCCTTTCAATTTCGCAGGAATGAAGAGGGAAGAGGTGACATAAAATCCGGGCTGAGACTCATAAACGATATGCTCTATTCTGTAATTGCTCTTTTCAATTTTCCTTATAATCTCAGCATGCAGCGGTGTCTTTCCAGGGAAGGGGCCTGTAATATCCATTAGCGTTTTGCGTACCTGTTGTTGTCTTTGCTTCCAATCGTTCAATGTATGCAGACGGGCTATAGAAGCCTCCCGCTTATTAAGCATTTGATAGGCTTCTCCGGCAAGATAATGATACAAAGAATTAGGGGCGTCGGTGAATTGAATCCAGGTATTATTTTTCGGCGCTGTTGCCGGCGAGTGTATCACATCAAGTTCATTTATCGTATAGGATTTATCCTGGGCATTACCCTTCGTATTTGCCAGCAATGTGGCCAATAATAAAATGAAAATAAGTTTGAAGAAATTCGAATAGGCTCTAATTGCTTTGGAAAATATATGCATCTGGCGGTGATTAAATGTTGTGTTTAATTAAGGGAATTCCGAATCAGCTTTTGCTTTAACCCTGTCTGTCCGACAGGCAGGCTTAGTAGAAAACTTTTCAAAATTTTATTCAACCTTATTACTTACTCAGCCAATTTGTACAATAAGGTAATAAGGTCTGTCCCGAATAGACTCTGTTTCTACTAAGGTTTTGTATAATTTTTTTCAAATGCTATAACTGTCGTTCAATTTTTTTTTACATATTTTGTATTCATTTATTCTTATCCCCGAATTCACGTTAATTATTTTAAACAACTTCCACTTAGTGCCGTTGAATTTTCGTAAATTTTTTGCCAGCTTTACCTGTTGAATTTGTTTCCTCATTTCTTTACCGGTTGATTCACAATCTCCTCTTTCGTGCGATCCCAGTAAAGTTTTTTGCCTTCGCGGTAAGCCTGTGTAGCCATTATACAGGCTATCGAATGCCAGAAGCCGGTTTGAATATTTCCGTTGGGAATCATATCCCTGTTACGCATGCAATCAACCCAGTTATCAAGATGGTATTTGCTGTCATCACTTACATTGACAGGCCCGAGTTTCATACCATATTCTTCAGCAGTTACTATTTCGGCTTTGCCGCTTTTTACAGCTTCCTTCATTCCTTCATAAAAATCAAACCCACCCGGAAGCTCCTCGTGTTCGGGAATAAAAAACCAGCGGGCGCTGCCTTCTCCTCCATGCGCAAATAAAGTTCCTTCTTTGCCGCGTATGCAGGTGTAATCGCCAAACCTGTTGCCAAAGTTTGTGGCGTATGAATACAAGAACTTTGCTTCGTCATAAGTTGCAAGAGCCTGGAAGGTATCCGGATTCTCACGTATGTCGGGCCAGCCGAAAATACCTCCGTTTGCGACCATAGAATCGGGAATTGCAGTGTCCGTATAAAAATGGACCAAACCGCTGCCATGGCTCATCCATTGTGAAGTAATTCCGCCGGAGTATTCACGAAATATTCTGAATTCAAAATATTTCCATGGGTCAAACGGGACAAATGGCTTTCCTAAAAGCCACCTGTTCCAGTCGGTATCTTCTTCCCGCATTGCAGCCACATCAGGATCATCGGGAACATGCCAGCGTGGTTCATTGTCATTCCATACCTGTTCAATTTTTGTGATCTGCCCAAGTTTTCCGGAACGAACCATATCCCGTACTTTTTTCTGTATGGGGTCGCTCACCCATTGCGAGCCCATCTGTACAATTTGTTTGGAGCCGAGAACAGCGCTCCTTGCCATTTTAGCCTCATCCACATCTACGGCCATGGGCTTTTCGCAATAGCAATCTTTGCCTGCTTTCACCACTTCAGCCAGGAGTTTTGCATGCTGAAAATCGCCTGTAGCAATCATTACAGCATCCAGTTCCCTCATGGAAAGCATATCTTCAGAATACTTAAACTGCCTGGCTTCTGTTCCAAAAAGTTTCTTGCAGTTAGCAGCCGTTTTCTCCCTGTTCAACTTCCAGATATCACATACCGCAACCACGCCGAGGTTTTTGTCTTTTTCCGACATTTTAACCATTCTCTGGTGCCCGGTGCTGCGGGCTCCGCATCCGAGGAACCCAATATTTATCCGGTCATTAGCTCCTATGATTCTGTTGTAGGATGCAGCGCTTTGTGCGGCATTCATTGTAACTACTCCAGCCAATCCTGCTGCAGCAGTTCCAATAAATTTTCTTCTGGAAAATTCATTTTTAGCCATTTCCGTATTTTTTTATTTAAGAATTTAATTGTTCTTTACCTTTTACTGTCAGCCTGAGCTTGTCGAAGGCGGGTTCTGCTCACGTGCAATAGAACACTAATCTACTCCTTTATATAATTTAAATTATCATCGAGAGGAGTCATCTTCGGCATAAGAAGATGTACAAATCCCAATATGACAATATAAGAAAAACCTGCGATCATGAAAGCCCAGAAATAACCGGAATTGCCGGCGGTGTCCAATACGGTTCCTAAAGCTATATCGGCAATTATCGCGACCGCCACTCCAACCATTTTTCCTATTCCTATAACCGAGGCGACAGCTTTTTTTGGAAAGACATCCGGGACTAAAGTATAACCGTTAATCGACCACGATTGATGGCCTGCAGCGGCAAGGCCAATTAAAAAGACAGCCATCCATTTATCAGTAATAACAGGGACTATGCTTACGGGTAAAATAATAATTGCGCAAACCAACATAGTTATTTTCCGGGCCTTATTTACAGACCAGCCTTTTTTAATTAATGCACCGGAAACATATCCTCCAATAAGGCTGCCGGCATCTGCCATGACAAAAATAATGAGGAACGGAAGCCCTATATTATTAATGTCAACACTGAACTGATCCGCAAGAAATTTTGCACCCCAAAAAAGATAAAACCACCAGACACCATCCGTTAAAGTAGTTAGAGAAAAAGCCCATGTTTCTCTTTTAGATAATAAGTTTACCCATTGAATTTTTCCTGTTGTTTCTTCTTCTGAATCGCTGTTAATATAAGCCAACTCCTCTTTTGAAAGTTTGGGATGTTCGCCTGGTCTTTTATAGGTTTTTATCCAAAGAAATACCCATAAAGAACTAAGCAATCCTGTAAGAAGAAATGGTATTTGCCAGTTGTCACCCTCAACGGTAACAATTGCACCGACAACGAACGGGGCTAAGATGGCTCCCACGCTTGTCGATGCATCAAAGATGCCTGTGGCAAAAGCCCGGTCTCTTTTTGGAAACCACTCTGCTACGGTTTTAATTGCTGCCGGAAAATTGCCGGACTCGCCGATTCCCAAACCGAAACGTGCCACGATAAATCCAATCAAGCTAAAGGCTGGCCTTATGGCTGCATGCAGCATACCGAATATGCTCCATATTACAATTGAAATAGTGTACCCGATTTTAGTGCCCAGTTTGTCGATAATGCCGCCCATAAATAGCAAGCCTATTCCGTAGGCAATTTTGAAGGAAACCATTATCGCGGCATAATCTTTATTGGACCAATTGAAAAGCTTTTGTAATGTAGGCGCCATTACACCAATAATACTTCGATCGAAATAATTGATGGTAGTAGCCATAAAAACCAATGCAAGAATCCTGTAGCGGTAACTGCCGATTTTTTTCGTTACTTCCTGCATATTGTTTTTTTAAGTACTTCCTTCTTAAAGCATTATTTTTTGTGCGTTGATATTTATCTACCTGTTTCCCGGCAATGAAAAAGCAATATAAACATCGGATGATTTTAGTCCCCACTTGCCGCCACCACAGGCAATCACCACATATTGTTTTCCATTTAATTCATATATAGCCGGAGTCGCAAATGCCGACGCCGGTAATGTATATTCCCATAATATTTTACCTGTTCTTTTATTGAATGCCCTTATTTTTCCGTCACGGGTGGCGGCGATGAATACCAGTCCACCGGCTGTGACCACAGGCCCACCGTAGTTTTCAGTTCCTGTTGTGGGAATTCCCTTTGCTTTCAATTCTTCATATTCTCCCAAGGGCGTTTTCCATACCAATTCACCTGTATTAAGATTGATTGCATTCAATGTTCCCCATGGAGGCGCAATGCCGGGATAACCTTCGGGGCTTAGAAACCTCGTGTAGCCTTTTAATCTGTAAGGTATCATATTGATACTATCTGTTGTTTTTTCGGGTGCAACAAAAGTGTTTGCCTGCTCTGTTCCCTGGTCAAGTATATAAGAGGCAATTACTTTTTTTTCTACTTCAGGCAATTGTTTAAATGCCGGCATCATCCGGCGTCCGCCGTTTAACAATGCATCAAAGTCCTTTAAAGAATATTTGGAGTGAACGCCTAACAGAGATGGGTAAACGCCTGTTCCTTTCCTGTCTTCTCCATGGCAGCTCATGCATTTTTCTTTATACAA
>JBBSBD010000371.1:0-5320 GCA_038251675.1 Chitinophagales bacterium
AGGGCTCCATTTGAAGCCTGGAATTTCAATGCCAAACTGCATGCCATGGGTATGGCCACTAAACATTAAATCAACATCACTATATTTAGGCCGCACCTGGGCATTCCAGTGGCTGGGATCGTGGCTTATTAAAAGTTTAAACGGATATTTTTCAGTTCCTGCATATGCTTTCGCCATGTCGCCATATTTGGGGAAGCGGGCTTTATCACTCCAGTTTTCTATTCCTATTATCGCAATCTCTTCACCATTTTTTTCGAGCGCAACATGTTCATTCATTAGCAGTCTCCAGCCTAGCGTTGCATGAACTTTAGCAAGGTCAACCAGGTTTTGCGCTTTGGTAACACCATTTACAGGCCAGCTTACATAGTCGCCATAATCATGATTTCCGAAGGTAGAGTATACACCCATCGGCGCTTTGATTTTGCTAAAAATATCCATGTATTGCTCCATTTCAGTTGCCATATTATTCACCAGGTCGCCACTGAAAATTATGAGATCTGCATTTTGTGCCATAATCTTTTCGATGCCTTGCTTCACAGCTTCTTTGTTAGTAAAACTGCCGGAATGAACATCGCTAAAATGAACAATTTTCAAACCGTTAAATGAGGCGGGCAAATTATCAAATGAAAGTTTAAGCTTCTTAACCTGATAATTATATTTATTGCTAAAGCCATAAACGAGGCTACCGAAAAGCGTACTGCCTGCCGCAAGGCCAAGCCAGCTTAAAAAAACAGAGCGGCTTATACCATCATCATTCATCTGCGATCCTTCAGTGTTTGAAAAAAATAATTTTCCGGCACCCCATTGTATTAAACGCCTTATATCGTCAATGAAAAAGAAAACCACCGAGATGAATTTTGCAAAAAATAATCCAACCACGGTTGCAAAAAGATAGGTTCTTACTTTTTTGGGCAAAAATTCCGGACTGGTAAAAACGAAAGTTAGAAATCCAATAATTGCTATAATTGAAACAGCCCAGTAAACGGAAAAAATTATTGTTCTTGCTTTTGGCGAAGCCGCATGGCTTACGGTTTTTATTGCAATAAATACATAACTATCCAGCAACATCATGATAACAACAATTATGAAAGCTACTAATGGTGTGCGCATAAAGTATTATTGGTACTGGTGGAAAATTAAAAATTTATAAATTCATCTAATTGTTCATTGATGGCTTTTAAAGTTGCATCATTTAAACGGCCGTTTTTGTCCATTACTTTATCGATTATTGATATGGGCAATTTGTTGTAGTGCACGTGCATTTTCAGGTAATGCAGGCAGGCAGAAAGATGATCCATTCCACGTAAATTTCCCGCCCTGCCAGTGGAAACCCCGGTAAGAAGAACTTTTTTACCGTACCAGGCTTTTTTTATTTCGCTTGTATCAATCATTGCTTTTAAAACACCCGGGAAGGTTCCATTATACTCAGGAATTATGAAAATAAATTTATCGGCAGGGAACAAAATTTCATTTTCTATTTTTTGGAAATCTTTATTCCTGTGAAGCACGTCAACATTTTGTAATGAAAATATGATCGCATCAATATCCTTCTCCCTCAGCAACCTATGATATTCAGCAGCAACTTTTTCACTGTGGCTTTCAGCCCGGTTGGTACCACTTATAATTGTGTACATCGTATAAATTTACATGGCTTTACCATCAGGGTTATAAAAAAATTAAAATGTTAATAGTTAGGGGATAGATAAAACGTTTTTAAAGAGTGTTTGTTCCCTAATATTATACCTAATATTTAAATTTGCCAATCTGGCATTGAAAAGACAGGATTTCTAAATAGCTTATAACGCCATCCGGGATTGCCAGGATATTATTCAATTTTAAAACGAACCTCCATGAAATTTACATATTATGGTCATTCTTGCTTTGCGGTAGAATTAAATCGAATAACGCTTTTATTTGATCCTTTCATTTCGCCCAATCCACTGGCGAAAGAAATTGATATTGATAAAATAAAGCCCGATTATATTTTAATTACACATGCCCATGGCGACCATATTGCCGATGCCGAGCAAATCGCAAAGAAATCAGGCGCGCCTATTATTTCCTCATTTGAAGTGTGTAACTGGTTTCAAAAAAAAGAGATTACAAAACTTCATCCCCTTGGGCTCGGAGGAAAAAAAACATTTGATTTCGGAATCGTAAAATATGTGTCGGCTTTACACTCAAGCAGCTTTCCGGATGGCAGCTATGGCGGTAATCCCGGAGGTTTTATAATTACGTCGCCAAAGGGCAACTTTTACTATGCAGGCGATACGGCGCTTACATTGGATATGCAATTAATACCTTCTTATGCGGAAATTGGCTTTGCTATATTGCCCATCGGGGACAATTTTACCGTTGGCTACGAGGATGCTGTTGAAATAACGAAATTAGTGAAAACAAAAAAAGTCATTGGTGTTCACTATAATACGTTTGATCTTATTAAGATCGATACCGGCAAAGCGCAGGATTATTTTTCGAAGAATGGATTCACACTGCTACTTCCTGCCATAGGAGAAACAATAGATGTTTAATATAATGATTATTTTAGCGCCCTTTCGGGACAATTTACATTAGTATAAAAGAGAATTTTTTTGGAAATGATGTATATGTTTTTGGGAAATAATATTGAGGAAAAATAATTATGGGGAAAATAATAGGAATTGCAAATCAAAAAGGTGGCGTCGGCAAAACGACTACTGCTATTAACCTGGCTGCAAGCCTTGCTGTGCTTGAATTTAAAACGCTTTTAGTTGATGCTGATCCGCAGGCAAATTGCACGACCGGTGTTGGTTTCAACCTGCATAATATCACGACTGGCCTTTATGATTGCATGGTAAACGAAACACCTGCAAAAGATGTGATTCTAAAGACGGAGATACCTTATCTTGATCTTATGCCTTCGCATATTGATCTTGTTGGGGCCGAAATAGAAATGATCAATTACCCTGACAGGGAAAGTGTTTTAAAAAATATTTTAAAAGAAATAAAAGATCAATACGAATTTATAATTATTGATTGCTCTCCTTCTCTTGGATTGATAACTGTGAATGCACTTACCGCTGCAGACAGTGTATTGGTTCCCGTACAAGCTGAGTTTTTTGCATTGGAAGGGCTTGGCAAATTATTAAATACAATAAAGATTGTTCAAAACAGGCTGAACACCGAACTGCAAATTGAGGGGCTTCTTATGACGATGTACGACGGCAGGTTGCGGTTGTGTAACCAGGTAGTGAGCGAGGTAAGAAGGCATTTTGAAGACCTTGTTTTTACAAGTATCATTCACCGGAATACACGACTTAGCGAAGCGCCGAGTTTTGGTAAACCGGCGATACTTTACGATGCTGAAAGTAAAGGCGCTATAAATTATCTGAATCTTGCCAAGGAAATTCTTCAAAGGAATGAGATGACAAAAATGACACGGAAGGAGAAGGTGATGAGTTGATGAATGGAAACAGTGATGAGTGATGAGTAATAATGTAACTCATATTGGTAACTCACTACTGATAATTGATCTACTGATAACTGATAACTGATATATTGATAACTAGACAATGAGTACTCCAAGTAAAAAAGAAGCGTTAGGAAAAGGTATAAGGTCATTGTTGCAGAATATTGACAGCGACCTTTCTAATACTTCCAATAGCCTGATGAAGGAATCGAAAGAAAAATTTACACAGGCAAACATGCGCATTCCCCTGCACATGATCGAGGCTAATCCTGAGCAACCGCGGCATGACTTTGATGAGACCGCCTTGAGCGAGCTGGCAGCATCGGTGAAAATGCACGACATTATTCAGCCACTCACCGTTTTAAAACTTACTAACGGAAAGTACCGGATCATCGCCGGTGAAAGAAGATACCGTGCTGCTAAAATAGCCGGCCTTGCTGATGTTCCTGTATATGTAAAAGAAGCAAGCGATTCAAAAATACTTGAGCTCGCCCTGCTCGAAAATTTGCAGCGTGAAGATCTAAATGCCATCGAGATTGCCCTAAGCTATAAGCACCTGATGGATGATCTTGATTATACACAAGAACAACTCGCTGAGAGAATGGGTAAGGAAAGAAGCACAGTTACAAATTATATCAGACTGTTAAAACTTCCACCTGATATACAGGCTGCCGTAAGGAATGGCAATATAAGCATGGGCCATGCCCGGGCGCTTATAAATGTTGATATGATTGATAAGCAATTATTCATTTTTAACGAAATAAAAAGCAAAGAACTCTCGGTAAGGCAAACCGAAGAACTGGTACGAAAACTATACGCTCCTGCGAAAGATGCTGTTAATAATTCCGTAAAACAATCACTACCGTCCTCTCTAAAAAAAATTGAAGATAATTTAGCATCTCACTTTAGTACCAGGGTAAAAATGACGCAAACAAAAAAAGGAACCGGCAGCATCATTTTCGATTATTATTCTGTAGAAGAATTAAATTCCATATTGGATAAACTGCGGGTTTCTGTGGATTAAGCTTATGCTAAAAATATCCTCATTCTTTACAATATTTTTCTTCCTTTTCATTTTTAATGATGCTACTATTTTTGCGCAGCAAAAAGAAGATAGCGTTTCTGTTGACAAGGGTGTGCGTGTTGATATGGATAAGCCCAATGAAGACACACTCTTGCTACAAGGAAATAAGGGAGATACCACAGGGAAAAATGTACTGTCTCTTGATACTGCTGTAAAGAAAAAATTTAATCCTAAAAAGGCAACGCTTCGTTCCGCTATCATACCGGGTTGGGGGCAGGCATACAATAAAAAATATTGGAAAATTCCAATAGTTTATGGAGCATTGGGAACAACGGCGGGGGTCTTTTTTAATAATTTGAAAGTATATAAGGAATTAAGACAAGCAGTCGTTCTTCTTTCAGATAATGATAAATCCAATGATTCGTTGGTTGTAGATCGGTTTAGGGGATTACCGTTAGAGACTGTACGCACCGGCAGGAATGTCTTCCGGCAAAACATAGATTATTCCGTTCTTTTTTTTCTTTTGTTCTGGGGACTCAATGTAGTAGATGCTACTGTTGACGCCCATCTTAAAGGGTTTGATGTATCACCAAATATTACCATGAAAATACGGCCGGGATTCAATTACGTCACCAATAGTCCCGGTATTTCGCTTGTTTTTAATTTTAAAGACAAGCATTAGATAGCTAAATACAGAAGGGCAAAATTTTTATGTTCTATTTTTACTTCTCAATTTAATGATATGAATATCGCTTTGATAGGATATGGAAAAATGGGAAAGGCAATAGAAGAAATTGCTTTAAATAAAGGCCACAAAGTGGTACTCAAGATTGATGATGGAAACCTTG
>JBBSBD010000372.1:0-5292 GCA_038251675.1 Chitinophagales bacterium
AAGGGGCTATGGCTTATTTGCAGCAAATCCTTTGGGAGAAAAAATATTCACCAATGGCAAATCATTTAAAAATCTTCATTTGAAAAAAGGAGAGTCTGTGACGTTCCGTTTTAGGATGATAATTGATGAAGGAAATAAAACACTATCGCCAGAAGAGTTGAATAAAATCGCAGATGCATTTGCGAAAGAAGAATAGGTTGATTTACTGAGACTATAAAACCGTTGGCTAGAAGGCAAGAATTTCATCCCAAACTTTTTTTAATACAGGGATCCCGTCCGCCAAATTAGTTCTTCGCGTTTGCAGGGCTCTTTCACCGGGGTACATTATTTTTTTTGATTCACTTACAGGAACCGACTGTTGATAATCATTTAATATTGCTTCTATAACTTTTGCAATAGCAGAGTGATTACCCAACTTAGAAACGTCAATTGCAATAAATACTTGCGACAAGCCATATTCAACTTCTTTCTTACTTATTTCATGCGTGGCAAAACCTCCGGACAAAATTGTTGCAAGTAAATCAAGTAATAAAGATAATCCTGCACCTTTCCAATAACCAACCGGCAATGGCCTTAATGATTCTAGTATCAACCCCGGATCATCGGTTAATGCGCCATGTTCATCAAAACCACCATACACGGAAAGTTTCTCATTGTTAAGGGCTGCCTTCTCCATTGCTCCAAATGAATATTGGGACATTGCCATATCCAAAACAATTGCTTCGTCTTTATAGGGAAGTGCCATTACAAGTGGATTGTTGCCCAATCTTGCGTCTTTGGCTCCCCATGCAGGCATATTGGCTATTGTGTTTGTCCATCCAATAAAAACATATCCGGCTTTCGCAGCCTTCCAGCCATAGGTTCCCCCCCGCATCCAGTGATTGGTATTCCTTAATGCTACGCAACCTATACCATTCTGCTTAGCAAGACCCATAACGGTATCGGTTGCCTGAAACGCATTTAATATTCCCGGACCAAGATTTCCATTCCATTGCTCGATGCCGCCGAATTTATTTTCCAATGTTGGTGCTTCATTCACCTTTACAAAACCACCTTTTATATATTGAACAAATCTTGGGAAGCGGTAAACCCCGTGAGTATAAACTCCATCCAAACTATTATGAGTAAAAGCTTCGGCGCATTTTAAGGCCTTATCATCTCTAAATCCTTCGCGTACCAATATAGCCGTGAATCGCTCTTGCATTGCTGCAGCGGATATTCTAACCGTGTTTTTATTTTCTTCCAAAATGGTATTTAAAATTAACGGTATTTAATATAAAATCTCCGGCAGGAAAAAGTATATCACTAAGCCACCACTTCACCTTCAAGATCGTAGTCAAAGGCATTCGTGATTTTCACCTGCACGAAATCGCCGGGATGTAATTTTTTTGTTGAATTCACTATTACCTCGTTGTCTACTTCAACGCTGTCAAATTCCGTGCGGCCAAGGTATTTGCCTGCTTCCTTTTTATCAATGATCACTTTAAATATCTCACCAATTTTATCAGTATTCTTGCGATAAGAAATTTCCTGCTGTACTCCCATGATCTCCTGTGCCCTTTGCTCTTTCAGGTCTTCACTTATATCATCTTCGAGATCGTGGGCAGTTGTATTTTCTTCATGCGAATAGGTAAAAATTCCAACGCGGTCAAATTCAATTTTCGTAAGAAATGCTTTTAATTCTTCCACATCATCCTGGGTTTCTCCGGGAAAGCCGGCGATAAGAGTCGTCCTGAGACAGATACCTGGAATTTTATATTTTATTTCAGCAATGATATCTTCCATCTCTTCCCTGCTTATCTGTCGCTTCATAGCTTTGAGCATTCTGTTGCTCGCATGCTGCAAAGGCATATCCAGATAGTTGCAAATATTTTCACGCTCCTTCATAGCATCAATTATTTCCATGGGAAATTTTGAGGGATATGCATAATGGAGCCTTATCCACTGCAAACCTTCAATATCAGCCAGGGCGTGCAACAAGCGGGGAAGCTCTCTTTTTTTATAAATATCAAGCCCGTAATAAGTAAGTTCCTGGGCAATCAGCATAATTTCTTTTACGCCCCTGGCCACCAATTTTTTTGCTTCATCAACAAGAGATTCTATACTGCGGCTTATATGTTTACCGCGCATTAAGGGAATAGCGCAAAAAGAACAAGTACGATTACAGCCCTCACTAATTTTCAGGTAGGCGTAATGATTGGGAGTGCCAAGTAACCTTTCACCAATTAATTCTGCTTTGTAGTCAACATCAA
This sequence comes from Chitinophagales bacterium, assembly GCA_038251675.1. Classification (GTDB taxonomy): domain Bacteria; phylum Bacteroidota; class Bacteroidia; order Chitinophagales; family Chitinophagaceae; genus Ginsengibacter. The sequence continues at coordinate 2,253 of JBBSBD010000372.1, forward strand.
ATTTTTTCAAAAGAAAAGGTAAATCCATTGTTCCGAAAAATGCATCAACTTCCGGAATTTCATCTTCAAGATTTTGCTTGTATCGTTCGCTAAGGCAGCCCGTAACATAAACCTTGTCAAGCTTGCCACGCTTTTTTAATTCTACTTGCTCCAGAATCGTATTAATACTTTCTTCCTTTGCTTTATCAATAAATCCGCAAGTATTTACAACAACAATATTATGATCGTGCTTCTTACTTTCATGCAACACATTCACATCAGCGGCAGCCAATTGCCCGCTTAGCACCTCGCTGTCAACCAAATTTTTGCTGCAGCCCAGCGTGATGATGTTTACCTTATCTTTTTTCAGTTTTGTTTTCATTGGCCACTAATTACACGAATTAACACGAATTGAAGAATATATTTAACCAATTAATCAACTAACAATTTCACTCCCCTCGAAGAGCGAATCCACAAATTCCTTTTTATCAAAAATCAGGAGATCTGTCGCTTTTTCTCCTACGCCAATAAATTTTACCGGTATTTTAAACTGGTCTGCTACTGCAAGCACAACGCCTCCTTTTGCAGTTCCGTCCAGTTTTGTAATGGCAAGCGCTGTTACTTCCGTAGCCGCTGTAAAATGTTTTGCCTGTTCCAGCGCATTTTGGCCGGTACTTCCGTCAAGCACCAACAATATTTCGTGGGGAGCACTCGGCAAAACTTTACTTATAGAGCGCTTTATTTTACTTAGCTCATCCATAAGGTGAATTTTATTATGCAGCCGTCCTGCAGTGTCAATAATTATCACATCTGTATTTCTTGCTATACCACTTTGCACAGTATCAAACGCAACTGCACTTGGGTCTGCGCCCATAGCATGTTTAACAATTGGCACATTTGCCCGCTGGCTCCATATATTCAACTGGTCCACGGCAGCAGCTCTGAAGGTATCGGCTGCGCCCAATAATACAGACTTGCCGGCTAAAGAAAAATTGTGCGCCAGTTTACCTATGGTTGTGGTTTTGCCTGCCCCATTTACGCCCACTACTAAAATCACGTGGGGCTTGTGAGCCGGTAATTCATAATTTTTATAAGAAGTATCACCGGGTGAGTCTATAAGAATTGATTGGATTTCTTCTTTAAGAATACGATTCAGCTCGGCCGTGTTTATGTATTTATCTTTCGCAACTCTTTTTTCAATCCCGTCAATAATTTTTATAGTTGTATCAACACCCACATCTGCACTTACCAAAGCGTTTTCAAGATCATCAAGTACTTCCTCATCCACGGTACTTTTGCCGGCAATTGCTTTTGTAATCTTATCAAGAAATCCCTGCTTCGTTTTTTCGAGCCCTTTATCAAGGCTCTCTTTCTGTTCCTTTTTCCCGAAAATTTTATCAAAAATGCCCATTTCCAATATTTTAGTAAAGGGTAAAAATAAATAAAGCTATCCGCAACTTGTGCCGGATAGCCTTTATAAAAATTTATGGATCAAAATTAACTTGCCAAAAAATCTTTGATCTTGTCCTTGTGAATGATAGACTCTTTAAAAGTGTAAGAACCAGATTTAGGACTTCTAACAGTACGGACTACTTTTGTCCAGTTTTTTGCTTCCGCTGCCGATTTTTGGTCTTTGGTTTTGATCGCCGTTTTAGCAGATTTTGCCATGATAATTTATTTTAATAATGTGATAATATGCTAATGAGAAATCCATTAGCTCATTACTTAATTTCTTTATGAACAGTAACCTTTTTAAGAATAGGGTTAAATTTTTTTAATTCTAATCTTTCAGGGGTATTTTTTTTGTTCTTTTTAGTAATGTAGCGGCTCGTGCCTGCCAGGCCGGATGTTTTGTGCTCCGTACATTCTAATATTACCTGTACCCTGTTTCCTTTTTTTGCCATTTTATTAATTTGATAACGTGATAGTCTGGTGGTTCCGGCCGGTTAACATCTCAGCCAATAAGTAAACCTGCGCATTTAAATCTTTACGCCCTGTGCTCTCATTTCTTTTACAACATGAAAAAGGCCATTCTTATTTATAGTACGAATAGCTTCCGTAGATAATTTTAATGTTATCCATTTATCTTCTTCAGCAAGAAAATATCTTTTCTTCTGAAGGTTAGGTAAAAAGCGCCTGCGTGTTTTAATATTTGAATGGGAAACAGTATTCCCTGTAATGGGTCTTTTTCCTGTAACCTGACATACTCTGGCCATAATGATCTTTTTTTCGGACGGCAAAGGTAACGAAGAAATTATTACCTCAAAAATAATTAATGGACTATTTTTCAGTTTTACGAAGATATCCTGACATAATGATCTCTTTTGTCACGATAGCCAGTGTAGGCATGCTTTATGTTGGTTATTCCTAAAATGAAATTATGGAAACATTTGGCAAAATAATCAGTGATGACAAGCCTGTATTGGTAGATTTTCATGCGGAATGGTGCGGACCCTGTAAAATGATGGCTCCTGAACTTAAAAAATATGCGCAGAATAATAAAGACACTGTGAGGGTATTAAAAGTAGATATTGACAAAAATCAACCAACTGCTTCGCACTATAATATACAAGGCGTACCTACACTAATACTTTTTAAAAACGGAAAGGTGCTGTGGCGGCAGTCCGGGGCTATGAATGCAAAACAAATTTCTGATGCTGTAAATTCACATCTCTGATTGGCTGGAACATTAGAGTAATTCAATAATTTTTATGGGAAATAATAGTATCAATTCTGTTTACCAGGGCGGCATGGCTTTTTCTACATTAATAAATGGCCATGATATAACCATTGACCTGAATAAGGCCGGTGGTGGCAATAATCTTGGTACCAGTCCAAAAATTTTGATGCTTGTATCGCTTGCCGGTTGCACCGGTGTAGACGTGGTAGGCATCCTCAACAAAATGCGGGTTAACTTTTCTGATCTTAGTATTAATATAGAGGCTCACCTAACAGAAGAGCACCCGAAAATCTACGATGATGTAATTGTAATCTATACCATCAAAGTAGATAAAGAAAACGAGGAAAAGGTTAAAAAAGCTGTTGACCTCTCGCAGGAAAC
>JBBSBD010000373.1:0-5258 GCA_038251675.1 Chitinophagales bacterium
ATCTCCTGCCCGTCGCCAGGTTTGGAAATAAAGAGCGCAGGCTTTAGCCGGGATATGTTCAGCAATTTTTGAACGGCATGTACAATTATCATAAGGCAAAAATAAATATCGCTGCCGATAGTTTTTCCTTTTAAATAAAGGGTGCAGGTTATTTATATGATGGCACATTCTTTTACCTGGCAGTAACTGTCCGGCGGAGGCACCGGCCAGGGAAGGAGTCGCGGGACGTGAGACACAGCGGGTGATGTCGGTCAGCGGTCAGCGTGGGCGGAACGTTTCATAGCCTTCACCAGCAGGTTGGCAATGATGGCATTTCCCTTATCAGATGGATGGAGGCCGTCGAAAGTAATATCTATTGCGGGTGGCGGGTATGGATATTCATCTTCCGCAGGGTTGAAAGGGATATCAATAAACTTCGGGTAGGGATAATTGTGATACATCCCGGTCTGCGGGTCTTTGAGGCGTTTGTATTTTACCAGGTCTTTTAAACCCATACTTTTATTATGATACAGGTCTATCACCGTAAAGTGCTCGTATGCGCCGATGCTTTTAATGGCTTCAGCAAATGCGGCCAGCGATTGCCCGTTCTTCTCTTTGTATGAACCCCATGCATTGTTTTTCATATCGTTGATATACACAAAATCTGCCCGCTGCATGGGTGTTATAAGTATCACCCTGGCATCTTTGTTCAGGCTGCGGATTTTATTGATGATGATGCGGAAAGAGCCATACACGGTTTCATTCCCGGTATTGTCCCGGTAGTCGGCAAACACGCCTACCGGCCTGCCCTGCCACCAGTCGTTGGTTCCCAAAAACACGGAGTACACATCTGCTTTTACGAGGCCCAGGTTTTCTATCTCCCGGGCAATGCCGCCGGAGGTCCAGCCATTGTGCCCCTGGTTGATATAGTGGATGCCGGGCAATTGCTCCACCACCCGTGTCATGTAGCCTTTGGTTACCCGGTTACCTGTCTCATCAAGGTGTTCATTAAGGTAGGTAATGGAGTCGCCGATAGCCACCCATGTTATGGTTTTGGGAACAAATGCGTATGCCGTAAAAGCAACAGCAAGAAGAAGCAATAATTTTTTCATGTATGTATGGGTGATAGTTGTTACGTAAAATCGAAGACTTTATTTAATGCATGAATATAAAACCAATTTTCCGGCCTTTGTTGGCAGCTCGCCAATAACCGGCTGTTTCTTTCTATTTTTTTTGCTGGTCAGCGATCAACATTGGCGGGGTAGCAACCATTGTACAAAAAAAACGGGGCGCCCCTGTGGGGCGCCCCGGCGTTACGGTAGATGACTATTTAGTCTATAACGGAGAGCTTGCGCACCTCTGTATTGCCTGAAATTCTCCCGGCAATGCGCACAAAATAACTTCCCTTTTGAAGATTATTTATTTGAATCGTATTTATATCAAGTAAAATGGTTGACCTCATTAACCTGCCTGATGCATCGAGTAGCTGAACTACCGTTGGTTCCACCATGTCAGTAAGCGTGATCTTTACACTTCCGTGGCTGGGGTTAGGATACAACACCAGGTTCGATCTTACACCTGAAGCTTTCACTGATTTAGTCCCGGAGTACGTAAAGGCTCCGTCTTTATCAATCATCTTAATCCGGTAGAAACTCACACTTGCGCTGCTGTTTGTGTTATCAGAAAAGGTATATGCTTTCACGCTGCCCGAGAAGCCGGCTGCCAACACAGTTCCGATCTTTTCAAACGAAGTTTTATCATAAGCCCTTTCTATTTCAAACCTGTCTGAGCTTATTTCCTGTTGTGTTTGCCATGATACAGCCACTTCATTGCCGGAGTTGCGGCGAATACCAAATTCAGAAAGAACTACCGGCGCTATGCCGGAAGGATTGATCTCGCAGGCGGAACTTCCGGTGACGGCTGATGTAGCAGGATCCCGGTACGTTAAAAATACCTTTATACGGCCGGCAACGGGCAAGTTGTCGTCGCTTATGCAATAATCTATATATATGCTGTTCCCGTTGCATATTTTATCAATAAAGGTAAATTTTTGGGGCTGAAGTACCCCACCAATTTTAACTGAATCTAATGTTGGAACAATGGCAGGGCACGACGTAAAGTATAGCCTGATGTGTGATGCGCAGGTGGTCGCGTTGGTGTTGGTTCTTACGAATTGATAAGGACAACCTGTTTGCGAAAACACTGCCACGGAGAAAATTAAAGCACAAGCACTAAGTAAAAACTGTTTCATTTTTTGCGGTTTAAAAGTTAATTAAAAAAATAAGCGCTGGTTGTACTTAGGATTGAGACATTCCGGGTGGCATTCCCCGGGAAAAAAAAGATTGATATGATCGGGTCAAAATAGTAATGGCCGGTTGGAAGGAGATAATTTAAAGGAATTGAATACGGAAAAGTATTTGGTAACCGGAAGAAACTTCCGGACTTCAAAAGGATGACGCCCTTATAAAGCCCCTATTAATAATAACGGCTTTCTTTTAAGCTTTGGAAACAATGATGATAATTCAATGGAAGGATGTTGTAGGGGAGGTTCTGTGTAGTGGGTACAAAGATATAAGGCGAATTTGAATAATGCAAGCTTTCGGCCTTTTCCTTTTGGCCTTTGTTGGCCGCGGACCAACAACCTTCTATTTTCTTATGTTGGTAAGCAACGTACATAGGCGGGAGCGGCCAACTTTGGCGGGAATTTCCATTGATTTGTCACACCCCGGGGACAGGAAATGAAAAAGCGGCATTCCCGGTATTGTTAACATAATAATAACCGGGATTAAGTGGCAGCCAGATACGATCCGGTATAATCATTGAAAGTTACATAGCGTCGCCGCGCAAATAACCCTTGCAATCATGCAAACTGACGACCCCATGAAAATTAAAAATGATGAAGTGTAAGAAAGACAAATCGAAATTCCTTGTACGTGTAAAGGTTCCGTTGGAATCTGTTGCGAATGTACTTATAGCCTCCGCAGGCATTCCTCCCGAAAGCCTGATAGAGGCTTCCAAAACGATTTACCGGCAAACAATCGGCAGGTTGTAGTTCTACTTATTTCAGCCCGTTCTTTTTGCCGCTTTATGATAACCATTAAATAAAAAATGATGAAAGTAGAAATATGGTCTGATATCGCGTGCCCCTTTTGCTATATCGGCAAGCGGAAATTTGAAAATGCATTGAATGAATTTGAACACAAAGAGCAGGTGGAAGTAGGATGGAAGAGTTTCCAGCTTGACCCCTGACGTTGTTCCTGTTGCGGGTTGTATTCAACAATAAATATGGCGTATCCGGCGCCCAGCCCACGAAAGTATTTGCTGAAGTATTGGAAAAGGTGTGGGAAGAAGAAAAGCCTGCGCTGGAAATGGTTTCAGAAGGCAGCTTTTGTACACCTGGTGGTGTATGTAGCTAATGAACTATATTTTCTGTGGGAACCCGGGCTTGAAAAGCTTTATTTTTTACAACCATTACAGATACAATTATCGCAGAAATAACAAAGACATTAAAGACAAATAAGTCTCCTATAATTATTTGCATAAACGAATGGCTGTCTGCTAAACGAAATTCTCCATGCGCAATCATTCTTATAATGGCAACGGCAATGGTTGACCACACAAGTATCAAAAACATGGATCTTAAAACAAATTGCTTTCTTTGAAACAGGGCAACCAATACGCTTATAGCCAATGATGCAATTGTAATGATCAGCGTAATAAGCAACCCAGAAGATTGTAATGCCGGAAAAAGTTTGGCATCAGTAAGCAGGTCAATCATGCAATGACAAAAAGTAAGTGTAACGGCGATTTGAAAAGCGAGGTATGGCCAACGCAGCGCTATGACTATTAACAGGCAGCCAATAAATGTAAAATTTACAAGCACCCTCCCGATCGTTGCCATTGATGCGAAGACTATCCCGCCAGTGCTGTTGATCGTTTCCAGGTACGATTCAAATACCGGCACAGCTCCATAGATAAAAAAACCAAGTGCCATAGTAAGCATCAATTCACCGGTAAATGATTTATTGATCTTCAGCGGGCTTTGATCATCAAAGAGCTTATACGCATCTTTGCTGCGCCAGGCCGCATACCCGAGAAAACCTCCTAATAAGAAACCAAATGAAAATTCCATCATTTTCCACCAATCAACAATAAGGAATTGAGCGCCGTATTGGGCCCCTATCGCGAGCCAAAGCGAGCCAAGGCCAAAACCTAATGTGCCACCGATTAAACCATACAATGCAAATCGCGAAACCAACCTAAACTCTTCAGCGGCTATGTTGATTTTTAAATAAATCAATAACCCAACGGTGCCAAATAGCAGCCCTGCCCATGACTCATTTCTCGGGCGATCAAAAGGATTAGAAAAATACAGAATTTTGGGATCATTTATTAGTTTCAGCCCTGCCAGGAATGCAATTAAAAATATCAGAAAGCCTGTAAGGATTGTTTTGTTTTTGATTCGCGGATATACTGATCCTACACCGATAAATAAACCGCTCATTAGTCCCCAAACCCCACCTTTAAGACTTGTTCCGGCAAGGCCCCACCAAATGGTACCGGGGCTGCGAAGAAAGCCTAAAGTCTGGCCATACGTCATTTCACCACCCATTGCTGTTCCTGCGGTTCCAAAGACTACTGCTATAGCGGCAAACATAAATGGAACATCAAGCAGCATGCAGATAGCAATCATCACCATAGCACCCGGTATCATGGCTCCATAAGGGCCGCCGCCAATAAAGCCACGTAAGCCCCAGCCGAGCAGCATGGCTACTGCAGGAAAAGAAACAAAGAACAATAATGAATGCTTTTTTTTAAGTGAAACTCTTTGCTGAGAAATGACCGATGCTTCGGGCTCCTTCATCTTTATAAATTTTAGAACTGTAATGATAACAAAAATGCTATGTCACGAAAGTATTATTTCCAATTTATTTTATAATCTTAGAAGACGGCGTTATATTTTTTTAATAGTGTGCCAAGGGGCTCTCACTGAACAATCTTTAAAGAATAAAAAAGTCCCGCGAAACTCCTGTGCTGGAAAGAACTTCCGGTTATCTCATAGCTATGCTTTCAATTTTTAAAGGACTACGCCGCCGGTAAATCACCATTCGCTTTTATTTAACAGCTAACCTGCTCTCTTCAATAATCGGCAAAATACCCGAACTTATTTGTCCAATTGCAATTACCTTAATCGTCATTAGTTTTTAACAATCAAATTTCAGACAAATGACAACAACAGAAGTAGCCAACAAACTAGTAGAACTTTGTCGCCAGGGCCA
>JBBSBD010000374.1:0-5244 GCA_038251675.1 Chitinophagales bacterium
CTTAGTTATGACCGTTTTTATCCGAATGCCAAAGATATTTACCGCGTAAATTCTGATGTATTATTTGGCGGTGCGGAACTGCACATTGTTCAAACCTCAGACATGCTCGGGGAAACTTTAAAGAAAGATTATCCGCAGGTACTTCAATACACGAGGGTATATACAAATAGCGGAAGTAAGCTGATAAAGAAAGGCAATACATTTATAGACGAGCCGCATGTTGCCAACGCAGACTCCACTTTTTTTTCTGTGTTTCAATTGCCGGCCATTGAGGGTAACACAAGAACCGCTCTTGATGAGCCTAATACAGTAGTGATAAATGAATCAATGGCAAAAAAGTATTTTGGCACTACTGATGCCGTGGGAAAAACTATCGAGACGAATGATAGTAAGAACCCTTTATATAAAGTAACCGCGGTTATAAAAGATATTCCCCACAACTCGCACATGAACTTTGATTTCCTTTTCTCCATGAAGAATGTGGATTATCCGTTCGGTCAACACCTGAGCTTTAATTTCAATACCTATTTATTACTTCGGCCCGGCACGGATTATAAAGCTTTTGAAAAAAACTTTCCTCAATACATCAAACGCTATATAATTCCACAGGCAAAGCAGTATATGAATATCAGCAGTATGGAGGATTTTGAGAAAGCCGGTAACAAGCTTTTTTTCTCTATGATTCCGTTGACTAAAATTCACTTGTATTCTGATTACAATTTTGAAATAACTCCCCCGGGCAATATTGAATATGTGTATATTTTTGCTGCGGTTGCATTGTTCATTTTGCTTATAGCATGTATCAACTTTATGAATCTTACCACTGCAAAATCAACCAACCGTGCAAGAGAGGTCGGGATTCGTAAAGTTTTGGGAACAGAAAGAAGAAGCCTTATTGGCCAGTTTCTTTTTGAGTCCATTTTATTAGTTGCTTTTTCTCTATTGGTTGCCATTGCTATCGTTTATTTAGTACTTCCACTATTTAACGATATAGCGGGAAAGTCAATGATTTTGGGAAATCTTTTTTCCCCGGTTTTTATTGTTTGTCTTTTGGCCCTTCCATTTGCAGTAGGCTTGCTTGCGGGTAGTTATCCAGCTTTCTTTTTATCAGGATTCAAACCTATTGAGGTATTAAAAGGAAAACTCAATGCAGGTAAATCAAAAGCCGGAATTCGGAGTTTCCTGGTGGTATTCCAGTTTGCAATCTCCATATTACTGATCATCGGAACCATTGTTATTTATAAACAACTTAATTATATACAAACCAAAAATCTTGGATTCAACAAAGACCAGGTATTGATTATTAATAATGCCTTTGAGCTGCAAAAAAATACCAACGCTTTTAAAAATACCATGCTGGAACAACCGGGCGTTGCAAGCGGTACTCTTAGCAGTTATCTTCCGGTATCTAATTCTTCCCGTTCCGACCAGACCTTTTCCAAGGATGCTGCGATGAATGCAAGTAATAGTTTTAATATGCAGACGTGGTCAGTTGATTATGATTATTTTAAAACACTCGGTATGGAATTAATAGCGGGAAGAAATTTTTCACGCGATTACGGGACTGATTCTACCGCTGTTATTATAAACGAAACAGCGGCTAAGAATATGGGCTATCCGAATCCGTTAGGTAAAAGGATTTATTCCATCGGCGGAGCCTTCGGCCCTTCTGTTACTTACACTGTTATTGGAGTGGTGAAAAATTTTCACTTTGAATCGCTTCGCAAAAATATTGGCCCCGTTTCTTTCTTTTTGCAACCCAGCACCGGGCTTGCATCATTTAAAATAACAGCATCCCATGTAACAAACGTTGTAAAATTCGCGGAAAATGAATGGAAGAAAATGGCTGCGGGCATGCCTTTCAGCTATCGTTTCCTCGATGAATCGTTTAACGATATGTATCGTGCAGAAACCCGGGTTGGTCAAATTGCGTTAATATTTTCCGTGTTGGCAATCTTCATTGCATGCCTTGGATTATTTGGACTTGCAACATTTATAGCAGAACAACGAACAAAGGAGATTGGCATAAGGAAAGTACTTGGAGCAAGTGTGCAGGGAATTGTACAATTACTTTCAAAAGACTTTATAAAACTGGTAGCTATAGCCTTTATTATTTCCGCACCGCTTGCGTGGTTCTTAATGCACAAATGGCTACAGGATTTTGCGTTTCGTATTGACCTGAGCTGGTGGATATTCTTAGTTGCGTTAGGAATAAGTTTATTTATAGCTATCGCCACTATAAGCTTCCAGGCAATCAAAGCAGCAATTGCTAACCCTGCGAAGAGTTTAAGAACGGAGTAAAGAACATCTGAACCATGATTAACCTGATTTAAGGATTAACATGAATCCGAAAAAATAAAATCTATAAATCTTTTAATTGTATAAATCCTGATTCTGACAATGTTCAAAAATTATTTAAAAATCGCGTGGCGTAACCTGGTTAAGAAAAAAGTTTTTTCGTTCATCAATATATTTGGTCTTGCCACGGGCCTGGCAATCTTTACACTGATCAGCTTATATGTGCTGGACGAGCTTTCGTATGACCGTTATAATGAAAATGCCAATCGCATCTATCGTGTCAATACGAACATCAAAATCAATGGCAGCGAATTTAATGACAAGGACACACCGGCGCCTATGGCGGATGCCCTTATTAAAACGTATCCCCGCGTTGAACAGGCCGTGCGTATCGCAGGAGGTAGTGATATGCTGGTAAAAAAGGGCAATGAAACGCTGATGGAAAAGCACGCTTTTTTTGCCGATGCTAACCTGTTTAGCGTTTTTACGCTGCCGATGTTGGCCGGCGACCCTGCAACTGCATTATCGTCGCCTAATTCCATGGTTATTTCCGCTTCCATGGCAAAGAAATATTTTAATACACTGGATGTAATTGGTAAAACACTCAAAGTAGATAATACCAGTCTCTACAACATTACAGGTGTTATAAAAGATATGCCGGCACAGGCGCATCTTCATTTCAACTTTATTAAGTCGATGGTCGGCCTTGAATCAGCTAAATCAGATTTTTGGCTAAGCAATTCCTTCATGACTTATACGCTCGTTCGTAAAGGCACAACACAGGCTGAACTTGACGGCTATTTAAAAGAAGCAGCGGAAAAATATGCAGAGCCGCAGGTAATGGAGGTAGCTCACAGTTCATTCGCAGACCTGGAGAAGAAAGGCGATTATTTTAAATATTCCAGTATCCTCTTACCCAAAATACATTTATACTCGCCGCTTTCTTCCGAACTGGAACCTTCGGGCAATATCCAGTATGTATATATCTCGGCAATCATCGGGTTGTTCATCCTGCTGATTGCTTGTATAAACTTCATGAACTTATCGACGGCGCAATCTGCGGGGCGTGCAAAAGAGGTGGGAGTGCGTAAAGTAATTGGCTCTGGACGTAGCAACCTGATCAGGCAATTTTTAACTGAATCGTTGCTTACAGCTTTGGTAGCTTATATTCTTTCCGTTGTTCTGATCTTGGTTCTATTACCGTTGTTGAATCAACTGGCCGGGAAAGAAATGATCCTGACTACCGGTTTGTCTGTGTGGCTCTTTCCCGCATTGCTGGGTGTGGCGCTGATCTGTGGCCTGCTGGCAGGAGCTTACCCGGCATTCGTTCTGTCGGCATTTGATCCCATTGAAATACTAAAAGGCAAATTTGTTTTAAGAATTAAGGGTTATAAACTTAGGAACGCCCTGGTGGTCTTTCAGTTTACAACCGCCATTATATTGATTACCGGTACGCTGGTTATCTACCGGCAATTGGATTATATCAGGCATAAAGATTTGGGATATGACCGTGAGCAGGTGCTGGTTCTAAACAATGCCTATGCGCTTGGCGAACATGTGCAGACATTTAAGCATGAGATATTGCAGCTCCCCGGCGTGGTGGCAGGCTCGCTAACAGAAAACCTTCCTACCTCTACGGCAAATGATTGGAATAAGAATACGTATTCAAAAGATGCCACCATGAATGCGACCCAGACTCAAACGTTGGTGGACTGGGGCGTGGACGCCGGTTATATTCCTGCGCTGAAGATGAAAATTGTAAAAGGAAGAAATTTTTCAGAGGATATGCTCACCGACTCTTCCGCGATTATCATTAACGAAACAGCGGCCCGCTCGCTGGGTTTTAAAGATCCACTGAATGCTAAGCTATATGATTTTAATTCCCGGGCTAACCAGGCGGATGAATTTCATATCGTGGGAGTAGTCAAAGATTTTAATGCCGGATCGCTGCGCTATACCACTGAACCACTCGTGATGCGCTATTCCAAATATGGGGGACAATTTATTTTTCGCATAAAAAGTGCGAATATTCCGCAGTTGATTGCGCAGATTGAAAGCCGGTATCACTCGTTTGACCAAATGAGTTCTCAGCCTTTTCTTTATTCTTTTCTTGATGAGGATTTCAGCAATTTATACAAAGGTGAAGAGCGCACCGGAAGCGTGTTTATCACTTTTGCAGCATTGGCCATTTTTATTGCGTGCCTGGGTTTATTCGGCCTGGCAGCATATTCCGCAGAACAACGTACCAAGGAAATCGGCATTCGCAAAGTTTTGGGGTCAAGCATAAATGGCATTGTCGGATTACTATCCAAAGATTTTATCAGGCTTGTCGTAGTGGCTATTATCATTGCAACGCCGCTGGCATGGTGGGCAATGAGTAAATGGCTGCAAAATTTTGCATACAGGATAAGCATCAGTTGGTGGATATTTTTTATTGCAGGAGCATTGGCATTGTTAATTGCATTGCTCACTATCAGTTTCCAGGCAATAAAGGCTGCTATTGCAAATCCAGTGAAATCGTTGCGAACTGAATGAGTAAGTAAGGCGAGGGTTGACGGATACAGGCTGATAACCGACTAATGAATTTGTCGATAGAACATTTGAAATAAAAGTTCGCAAAGCATATTACAACGTAAGGTATTTTTATGATTGGGACAATTGAGGAAATGAAGCTAACAAAAGATAAACTGCGCAGCGTTATTGATAATAAAAAATATATATGGACAAATTACTTTCCCTAGATAGAGGACACTACCTGGGAAAGGTTGTTGAGATTTGCCATGCCGGTGGAATTATAGCAGGCGTTACTACTTATCCTAAAGAAGCGTTTACCAGTCAAATGCATTGTCATGACAATCTGCATATAAGTTTTGTTATGCAGGGAGGCAGCTTCGAAAAGCGGGTACACAACGAATATGAAAGAATACCAGGAGATATTATGTTTTA
>JBBSBD010000375.1:0-5210 GCA_038251675.1 Chitinophagales bacterium
GTATCAAGTAAGGTTTCGCCTTTTGAAACTGATGAACCCGATGCAGAAAAATTAAGGGTATCTGCGCTAAGTCGTTTTTCAGCAAGCTCAAAGGAAATGCGGGTGCGGGTAGAATTTTCGTAAAATAAATTTACGATTGTCGTATCCCGTAAGGAGGGTACCTTTTTTATAGGTCGCTGTAATACTTCCTTGAATTGAATGGCTGTTGAAAGAATAAGGTCAATGTCGCCGGGTTGTAAATCTTTAATGCCGAGAAGATGTTTGGTAGAAAGTTGCATTAAAGGTCAAAGCTAAGAGAAAAAAATTTAATTCCGATTAGATGCAGGAAAATGAAAATCGATTAACTGCGAAAATTTAGCTGGCAATACTTTAAAAATCAATATAAAATAACCTGTTCTTTATCCCATTCCACTTTTACCTTTTGTGAAATGATGGAATCAATTGATTTGCCGCAATAGTCCGGTTGAATAGGTAGCTGGCGACTAAATCTCCGGTTGATGAGTACGCATAATTCAACTTTTTTTGGGCGGCCAAATGCAAGTAATGCATCCAAAGCAGCCCGTATCGTTCTTCCGGTGTAAAGCACATCATCGATCAATATCACATTTTTATCCTCAATAGAAAAGGTAATATCTGTCTGGTTAGGCTGATGGAGTTCCTTCCTTATGTCATCCCTGTAAAAAGTAATATCAAGCTTGCCGTAATTGATTTTGGGATGGGGATTTATTTTTTGAAGCTGCTCAAAAATCTTATCTCCGAGGTAAATACCACGAGGTTGAATTCCTATTAAAGCTACAGAATCGAGTTCAGCAAAATTCTCAATCAATTGGTGGGCCAATCGCTCAATTGTTATTTGTAACTGGTATTTATTGAGAATCGTTTTCATCGTAATCGTTGTTTTATTCTTCATTCATAAACGGATACCGATAATTTGTGGCAGGATTAAAAGTCTCCTTTATCGTTCTCGCACTTAACCAGCGATAGAGATTTAAAATACTCCCTGCCTTATCATTCGTACCACTTCCTCTTGCCCCGCCGAAAGGTTGCTGCCCTACCACTGCACCGGTAGGTTTATCATTAATATAAAAATTACCCGCGCTATTGGCCAGTTTCTTAGTGGCAAGTTCTACAGCGTATCTATCCTGGGCAATCACCGATCCGGTAAGTGCATAAGGTGAAGTTGTATCTACCAATTTAATTGCTTCATCGAATTTATTTTCATCATACACATAGATAGTAAGCACCGGGCCAAAAAGCTCTTCGCACATAGTAACATAACGGGGATCTGTAACTTCGATAACTGTAGGCTCAATAAAATAACCCGTTGTTTTATCACACTTCCCTCCTACTAATATTTTTGCATCTTTATCTTTTTTTGCCTGCCTGATATAGGCTTCGAGTTTATCAAAACTCTTTTCATCAATAACGGCATTTACGAAGCAAGAGAAATCTTCAACACTTCCCATTTTCATGGTTTTGACTTCTGCTACCAACTTCTTCTTTATTTGCTGCGCAAGGTTTGATGGAATATATGCCCGCGATGCTGCGGAACATTTCTGTCCCTGGTATTCAAAGGCACCCCTGCAAAGAGCGGTAACAACCACATCAACATCGGCACTTTTATGAACCAGCACGAAATCTTTGCCACCGGTTTCTCCTACAATTCTTGGATATGACTTATAAATTTTGGTATTTTCTCCAATGATTTGCCACATTGAATTAAATACGCCTGTGCTGCCCGTAAAATGAATACCGGCAAAATCAGGGTGACTAAAACATACTTCCCCTAAAACAGGGCCATCAACAAATATTAAATTAATAACTCCATCGGGAAGTCCTGCTTCTTTAAGTATCCGCATAAACATCTGTGCACTGTAAACTTGTGTGTGAGCACATTTCCATACAACTACATTTCCGCACATCGCTGCCGAAGCAGGAAGATTCCCTCCAATTGCAGTAAAGTTGAATGGCGTAATTGCAAGAACAAATCCCTCTAGCGGGCGATATTCCATGCGGTTATGAATGCCAGGACCACTTACGGGTTGCTGCCTGTAAATTTCACTTAAAAAATGAACGTTGAACCTAAGAAAATCTATGAGTTCGCAAGCTGCGTCTATTTCTGCCTGGTAGGCATTTTTGCTTTGGCCAAGCATTGTGCATGCCAGCATTTGTGACCTGTATTTTGTAGATAGCAGTTCGGCAGCTTTAAGAAAAATATTCGCCCTGTTTTCCCAACTCGAATTTGCCCATTTATCTTTAGCTTTTAATGCCGCATTGATCGCCTTCTTTACATGTGCAGCGTTCCCAAAGTGAAAACTTCCTAATACATGATCTTTTTCATGCGGAGGATTTATGACAATCTTATCACCGGTGCGTACTTCTTCTGCCCCAATGTACATGGGGATATCAGCCTTTTTACTTTTTGCTTCCGCCAGCGCTTTTTTCAAAAGCTCCCGTTCCCTACTTCCGGGTGCAAAATCAAGCACTGGTTCATTGCCCGGCATCGGGTAATAAAAACTTCCTGTGTTCATAAATTATAATTTATTCACAGGCTTACAGCATCTGTGAGATTAAAAAAATCGCAGTAATATGGCAAGAATATGCTGAAAATTATTTTTTCAGATACATTACTTCTTTCACAAGGTTCACGGTACGGGGTACATCAGGTAAATACATAGCAACCAGGTTAGGCGCATAATGCATAGGGGCATCTACTGATGTAATTCTTCTTATAGGTGCATCCAGGTAATCAAATCCTTCCTTTTGGATGCGATATGAAATTTCTGATGATACAGAGGCGAAGGGCCATTGCTCTTCAACAATTACAAGCCTGTTTGTTTTCTTTACGGATTCAAGAATCGTATACCAATCCATGGGACGTATCGTTCTCAGGTCAATTACCTCTGCGCTAATATTTTCTTTTGCAAGTTCATCGGCCGCACCTAGAGCAACTTTCATCATTTTATTAAATGAAACAATGGTAACATCTTTCCCTTCCCTTACTACTTTAGCTTTCCCAATTGGAATTAAATATTCTTCCTCAGGAACTTCTCCTTTTTCACCATACATCACTTCGCTTTCCATAAAGATCACCGGATCATTATCGCGGATTGCGCTTTTTAATAATCCTTTTCCGTCGTAAGGATTACTCACAGAAATTACTTTTAAGCCGGGGATATTTGCATACATAGATTCGTAGGCAGTTGAATGCTGTGCACCCAATTGTCCGGCACTTCCATTAGGCCCGCGAAAAACAATGGGGCAACCAACCTGCCCTCCACTCATGGCAAGCATTTTTGACGCAGTATTTAATATTTGATCAAGAGCAAGGTTTGCGAAATTCCATGTCATATATTCCACTATCGGGCGCAACCCGTTTTGTGCGGCCCCTACGGCAATGCCGGTAAAACCCAGCTCTGCTATTGGCGTGTCAATCACTCTTTTCTCACCAAATTCTTCCAGCATGCCCTGGCTTACTTTATACGCTCCATTGTACTCTGCCACTTCTTCCCCCATTAAAAACACTGATTCATCACGTCTCATTTCTTCAACCATCGCTTCACGCAGTGCTTCTCTAAATGCAATTTCTCTCATGTATAAAATTTGAGTGGCAAAAATATTGGTTACGCGGCAAATGAGCAAAACTCATTATTGTAGTATGGCCTTTTTGGCGCTGTATAATAACAGTTTGTTCTTAAAAAATGTTGACTCAAAAAGCGTCCAAGACTTTTTAAAGGCTTTTAATGTCCCAAAATTTCTGAAAGCTTTTCGTCTAACTTTTTGCCAAAAATATTTTTTGCTATAATCTTTCCGTTCTTATCAAGCAGCACGTTTGAAGGAATTGCCTTAATTCCATACTGGTCAGAAGTTGAGTTTTTCCAACCTCGTAAGTCCGACACCTGGTTCCATTCAAGTTTATCATCGTCGATGGCTTTTTTCCATTTATTCTTATCATCGTCGTAGGAAACACCAAACACAGTAAAGCCCTTATCTTTATACTTATTGTAGGTTGCCACCACATTTGGATTTTCTCTTCTGCAAGGCCCACACCAGCTTGCCCAAAAGTCAATCAAAACATATTTACCCTCCAGGGAACTTAAACTAAGAGATTTACCTTCCGGCGTAGCCTGAATAATTTCAGGGGCATTTTTTCCTGGCGCAACTGCGTTATAAGTATCTAAAAGTTTTTTAATTTCCAGGCCTTTTTCGGAGCTCTTAATTTCCGGATTTAAAGCATCGTAAAGGGGTGCTACATCGCTCGCTTCTGCATAGTACCCATAGTTCTCCGTTATTGCCATAGCGCCACGCATTGAACCCGGGTTTTGTTTTACAAAAGCCGAGACTACTTTTCGCTTTTCAGCTAAAATATCAAAGTCAACCTCGTCAAGGCTATCCATAATTTTTTTGTTCTTTTCTTTATAAGCTTTCTCATACAGCTTACTATTCGCTTCCTGCCATTTAGAAATAGATTTCATTCTTTCTTTCAATAAACGGTCATCGTCATTTATTGGCGAACCCTTTATCGTCAACAGCTTTAAAGAATCTCCTCTTCCTGAAATTTCAAGCGTTGATGGCTCTATATAGAAAGTAAAGAAATCATCAGTCTTCCGCTTCATCGTAAGCGTGGCAAAGAAAGGTGCAGAAACATTGCCCGTGAATTTAAAATTTCCTTCATTGATCGGGGCAGAATCACGAACTGTTTTATCTCCTTCGTAAATATTGAGTACAATGGTTCCTTTTTTGATTTTCTCAAGATGGCCAGCTATCGTAAAGGCTGAATCCTGTGCTTTTAAGCATTGACAAAAGAGAAGCAATGAGGTAAATAACTGTATCGGAATTTTCATATTTTTTTTTGAGATGTTGAAAGGTAATAATTTTTAAAAACTCCCCGTTGCCATTTATGAATTCATTGTTCGATGGAAACAGGAATGAAATTTTTAGCAAATATTATGACGAAAAAACCCAGCCGTTCCGCTGGGTTTTCTTCAAAGAAGATTATCAATTAATCTTCAACATTTTTTTCGTGATCACTTCATCACCAATTATAACTTTGTAGTAATAATTACCGGCAGGTAAGTTTCCGGCATTCCATTTTATTTGATAAGACCCTGCGGCTTTCATTTCATCTTCCAGTATTTTTATTTGCGATCCATCCACATTGTATATAATAATTTTTACCGGGGCCTTTTCAGCAATATCATATCTTATTA
>JBBSBD010000376.1:0-5150 GCA_038251675.1 Chitinophagales bacterium
ATGTTCCTCATTACAATCGGCACACTTTTCATAAAAATTAAGGCTAACACAAGGCAACAATGCAATAGGCCCGTTGATAACTCTTATAACTGTTGCAAGGCTTATTTTCCTGGGTGAGATTCTTAAGCTGTACCCACCTCCTTTACCTTTTTTGCTTTCGAGAAGGTCAGCCTTCTTTAATTCATTAAGAATATTCTCAAGAAATTTTAATGGAATTTTTTTCTCAGATGAAATGCTACTTATTAATACCGGTCCCTTGCCATAATTTTCGGCCAGGTAACTAAGTGCCCTAAAGGCGTATTGTGTTTTTTTCGACAGCATTTATACTACAAAATTATTTCTGTAATGCGGATAAAACTAAATGTTTCCGGAATTTATACAAACTTATAACATTATTCCCTACTAATTTGGTAGGTTGTTAATACCTTTGCCTCATTCTTTAATAAAAAATATATTTTATGAGTTTACAATTAGGTGATAAAGCCCCTGATTTTACAGCCGAAACAACGGAAGGTAAAATCAATTTTTACGAATATCTTGGCGATGGCTGGGGAGTTCTCTTTTCTCATCCCGCCGATTACACGCCCGTGTGCACAACAGAATTAGGCAGAACGGCGGCTCTAAAAAAGGAATTTGAAAAACGCAATGTAAAAGTTCTGGCAGTAAGTGTTGATCCTTTGGATAAGCATATGGGATGGAGAAATGACATCAATGAAACACAAAATGTAACGGTGGATTTTCCGATAATAGCAGATGAGGATAAGACGGTTGCAAATCTTTATGGCATGCTGCATCCAAATGCGTCGGCTACCGCCACTGTTAGGTCCCTATTTGTTATAGGGCCTGATAAAACAATAAAACTTATGATCGTTTACCCTGCTTCAACAGGCAGAAATTTCAACGAAGTGTTGCGTGTAATTGATTCACTACAACTCACCGCAAACCATAGCGTAGCAACCCCTGCAGACTGGCAGCACGGAGAGGATGTAATTGTAGTTCCCTCTGTAAGCACAGAAGATGCCCAGAAAAAATTTCCAAAAGGTGTTAAAATTATTAAGCCTTATTTGCGTTATACACCTCAGCCAAACTTGTAGAGAGATTATGAATATGAAGGGCAGGATTATTTCCTGCTCTTTTTTAATTGCTGTAAGAGAGCTTTCATATCCTTTGGCAAAGGGGCTTCAATGGAATGATTATTTCCATGCAAATCTTTAAAAGTTAGCTTTTGGGAATGAAGTGCCAGCCTGCTTATCATTGGTCTTTCTTCTTCATCATGCTGGCTCAGCTTGTATTTCTTTTTAAAAGAAGATAAAAATACCGGCTTCGCATCCCCGTAGAGAGGATCGCATATTATGGGATGACCGGCAAACTTCATGTGGACACGTATCTGGTGTGTTCTGCCGCTGTGTATATTAAATTGAACCAAAGAGTACATGCTATAATCCTCTATCACATGATAATCTGTAATTGAAGCCTTTCCTTTTTTGCTTACCGTCATCATACCTTTTTGGAAGGGATGTTCTGCAATCGGTTCATTGATTGAACTTTTTTTTATAGCAAGTGACCCATGTATTATTCCGAGGTAAATTTTTTCAATTTTTCTTTGCTCAAATAATTGAGAAAGATATTTATGCGTTTCTTCTTTTTTTGCAAATAAAACCAGTCCGCTTGTATCCCGGTCGAGTCTGTGAACTATAAAAATCTTTCCATACTCCTGTTGCAAATATTTGTAAAGGGATATCTGCGCCTCATCATGCCGGTCAGGAATCGTAAGCATTCCGGGAGCTTTGTTGATGGCAAGGAAATCATCGTTCTCGAAAATTATTTCTACTCCTTTCAATTTCATATCAGCACAGATTATTTTTCAATAACTTTTTTTTCTTTTGTTGTTTCTGAGCCGCGGATATTTTTCTGTTTGTTCATGTACTTCAGCAGGCGGATCTCTTTTTCTGCGAGGTAACGCCACTTCCCCCGTTCAACATTTTTCTTGGTGAGATTAGCGTACATCACCCTGTCAAGCCCCTTTACGTCATAACCCAAATGCTCAAATATGCGACGAACTATCCTGTTACGGCCACTATGTAATTCAATGCCAATTACAGATTTATCTTTAGCATCAGCGTACGCGAGTGCATCGGCATAGATTTCACCGTCTTCAAGTTTGATCCCACTCAATATTTTTTCAAAATCGGCTTTATTAAGTGGCTTGTCCAATTTCGCTTCATATACTTTTTTTACATTGAAACTTGGATGAGTAAGCTGTTGAGTAAGATCCCCGTCATTGGTAAGAAGCAGCACACCTGAAGTATTTCTATCCAATCTTCCTACCGGATAAATCCGTTGGTCGGTTGCATTTTTAGTGAGTAGTAAAACTGTTTTTCGATTTTGAGGATCGTCGGTTGTCGTTATATAATCTTTCGGCTTATTTAGTAATATATACACGAGGTTTTTTGTGACAAATAATCTTTTGCCATTAAAATAAACTTCATCTTTTTCGCTTACTTTAAACGCAGGCTGAGTAATCACAGTTTTATTTACAGTTACTTTTCCATCTATAATTAGTGATACCGCATCTCGCCTGGAAGTGACGCCGCAATGCGCCAAAAATTTATTCAGCGGCATTTGGGAAGTATCAGTATTTTTTTTAAGTTCAGGTTTGGCCCCTGCAGGAAGCTCTTTTTTTTGTGGATATTTTTGTCTTTTATTTGGCTTGAAGGAAGATTCTTGTGCAGGAGGATTATTTGAAAAACCTTTAAAACGTAAAGCTCTCTTCTCTTCAAAGCGTTGTTCAATTGCCTGAGCTTTTTGTTTTTTTGCAGTTTTTTTTTCCTGTTTGTGCTTTTCCTTTACCGCTGCGTTATTCTTTGGATTGATAAACTTCTTGAATGGTTGCTGGCTCATGTGATGTGTTTTGCTGTTTTTTCAACAGTAATGAACGGCAAAAGTAAATTAAAATGAACAGGTGAACCAGCAACTGGTCCACCTGTAATTTTCAGAGGGAAATATATTCTATGATTTTTCAGCATTCTTATTCTTCCAATCGTGTGTTCTTTTGCTTCTCATTTCTTCTTTTTTCTGCAGTTGCCCGGCAGTTAAAATTGTTTTTTCATCTTCCTTGCTGCGCTTTCTTAGATCCATTAAGTTTTCCTTCTTTTGCTCGTCCGTTAAAGTGGTATTTTCTTTTATCGCTTTAGCCTCTGCTTTGAAAGTTTCATGTTGGGTTTTTAGTTTTGAAACCTGGTCATCTGTAAGGTTGAGCGTTGTTTTCATTTTGTCCATCCTGTTTTTGTCCATACCCTTTCTCTTTGCCATTTGATTTTTTCTCTGATCAGCCATTTTTGATTTTTGATCTGCTGTAAGAATTGATTCAAACTTTGATCTCTGCTCTTTTCTGATCTGTTCCTTTTTGGATTGGTAATCCTGCTGGCTCATGCTGCTTTTATTTTCATCTAATTGCTTATACTGCCCCTTATAGTCTTCTCTGAGAGCTTTGGCCTGCTGTTTTTGCGCATCAGATAAATTCAATTCTTTCATCATCATGCCATTTTGGTGGCGATGATTTTTTTGTCCCATCTTTCCATAATGAGATACGGTCGTATCATTGGTGGCATTTCTTTTTGTTTGTGCATTTACCGAAACACTTACTATTGTAAGTGCAGATAATGCAAGAAGGTATTTTTTCATGTATATCATTTTAATTTGTTTGTCTATAATAGACGCAAACAAATTATCCCGGTTTAATTGCCGGGCTTAATAAAATGTTAAAGAGAGGGAGATTAATTTGTAACCGGCAATTCCAAATTCTTATTGGCGAGCTGACCGCAGGCAGCGTCGATATCTTTTCCGCGGCTTATCCTCAGCCTCACATTTACACGATGAGCAGCGAGGTAATCCATAAACTTCTGCGTAGCATCTTTATCGGGCTTTTCAAAGGAGGCTTTATCGATCGGATTATATTCAATAATATTTACCAGGTGCACAGGTACCTGCTTATAAATTTTTATCAGATCATCGGCGTCCTGGATCGAATCATTCTCTCCTTTAAACAAAATGTATTCAAACGTGATATCATTTTTTGTTTTATCGTAGAAATAATTGAGCGCTTCTATTAATGCCTTAATATTATTAGTTTCATTGATAGGCATTATTTCATTTCTCTTTTTATCATTTGCCGCATGGAGAGAAAGTGCGAGGTTAAATTTTACCCCATCATCGCCCAACTGCCTTATCATTTTGGCAACACCTGCGGTTGAAACAGTAATTCTTTTTGGACTCATAGCCATTCCATCATTTGCTGTTATTCGCTCAATTGCTTTCAGCACGTTTTTGTAGTTAAGCAAAGGTTCGCCCATTCCCATAAAAACGATATTGCTTAATTTTTTGCCAAACGTTTTTTCCGCAACCTGGTTAAGCAACGCAACCTCGTCATAAATCTCGTCAAAATGAAGATTACGTTTTCTATCCATATAACCTGTTGCACAAAATTTACAGCTTAAACTACAACCGACCTGTGAGGATACACAAGCTGTTTGCCTGCTGTCTACAGGAATAAGAACACCTTCAACCAAATGACCGTCAAAAGTTCTAAATCTTGTTTTTATAGTTCCATCACTGCTATATTGGGTTGCATCGGTATTGATTGCCGGTAATGAAAAGCTAAGCGATAATGATTCTCTTAACTCTTTGCTAAGGTTGGTCATGTCCTCAAAGCTTTTGGCATGTTTCTGCCAAAGCCACTCCCACACTTGCTTTGCACGAAATTTCTTTTCCCCTATGGTTTGAAAATAACCGGTAAGCTCTTCTAATGAAAGTTCCCTGATATTTTTTTGAGTGTTCATTTCGCAAAAATAATGTATTGAGTTTTGAGGAGTGTATGTTAACGGTTAATAAATGCAAAATATTAAAAGGTTAATGAAATAGTTTGGTGGCCCTTATCGGGCAAGTGCAGTGCCTCAGCTAAGGCAGATAAAATAACCGGCGCAGATCAATGATCCCATCATCTATTTGACGTATCCCTCCGGCAAAGTACACCTAACAAATTAGTTTTATTTTTCGGTTAACCGATTGTGATAGGTTTCCAGTTGTGCGGCAATAAATCTTCTATTTTACTGATGGGGTGTGTGGCGATGCGTTGCAAAACATCTCTGAGC
>JBBSBD010000377.1:0-5120 GCA_038251675.1 Chitinophagales bacterium
ATTACAACCGACATCGGTAATTCATCTGACATACATCCGAAAAACAAACAGGATGTAGGCAAACGGCTTGCTGCGATTGCCCTTCACAATGTGTATGGCGAAAACAATGTGTATAGCGGTCCCGTGTACTCAGGTATGAAAACAGAAGGCAACAAGGCAATCATAACTTTTACCAATACCGGCGGCGGCCTCGCTGTTCATGAAAAATACGGTTATATTAAAGGTTTTGAAATTGCAGGCGCCGATAAGCAGTTTCATTATGCCAAAGCTTCCATCAGTGGTAACATGGTTGTAGTGTATAGCGATAGTGTGAGTACACCTGTGGCGGTTCGCTATGGATGGACCGATGACGCAGGCGACGATAATTTGTTTAATAAAGAAGGTTTTCCTGCTGCACCTTTTAGAACCGATGACTGGAAAGGTATTACCGAAGCTGTGAAATATGAAGTGGGGAAGTGAAGATGTAACCTGCAATAACCTGGTAAAGCTTTCCCTCTTTCACTGGTGCAAAAGGCACGGGGAAAAATTGTGGCATTAGGCTTGCTACATAGTAGAACAGACGGTAAGTGTAGCAAGACGATTTTAACCCGAAATATCCACGAAATGCCAATAGATCCATCTGTTTATCAATATTGTGAAGCCCAGGATATTCCACTTCACTATTTGCCTGAATACGAAGAACAATCTGAGCGGGAAGGATTTGAATGGGAAAACTTTCTTTTAATATTTTTCCTAATTATGTTGGCTTTGCCGCTGGTTATATTGGTTGCAGGTATCTATGCAGTTGGTATATTGACCCTTTAAATAAATCTTCTCCCGGTTGGTAGTCTTTTTGTAGACTTCCCCGATATTGTAGACTTCCCCACCTCAATCTGCTCTTCATGAATCATTATTTCCGGGACAAGATATTGACTCAATAAACAAAAAGCTTGATACAATAATTCATTAGTACTCAGCTCGGCGTAGAATGTATAACTGCCCCCCTGCTATTCATAATAAGATCAAAAATTAAATAGTGCCGCTGGCCTGAGTTTGCAATTGCTACGCTGGCTGGAATAAAATTTATACTTATTTTTTTATAGTATAAGCTTTATTTTTTTCTGTTTGAAAAGAATAGATTGAATAACCTTCATTTTTCAAAATCACAAGTTTGTTGCCGGCATAAAGGTTATAATTTTTATTAAGCCTGATTCTGCAAGTGTTATCAAATTTTGAATAAATCGTTGCTGATGTTAATACATTATTCTTCCAATCAAGGTCAATACTAAAACCACCACGTGCACACAAACCCTTTACCAAACCTTGATGCATAGCAGTTGGCAATGCAGGCAATAGATCAATAATGCCTGAGTGCGATTGCAACAACATTTCTGTAACCGCTGCAGTAATACAGGTATTTCCATTTAAGATAACACCCGGCACTTCACTATTAAATAAATTAGGATATAAACCTAAATTATTTACCGGCGATTTGCTTTGCGCATCAACATAACGCAACTGGTATTGCAATGTTTGCATAACACTGTCGCCTTCAAATAATCTCGCCCAACAGGATGCTTTCCACGCAAAACCCCAACTGCCGTTTGTTTTAGCCCGCAGCGTTAATGCTTTCTTTGCAGCTTCAGCTAATTGGGGTGTTGTTAAAGGAGAAATTTCTGAGCCGGGAAATACTGCGTACATGTGCGACAAATGACGATGTGCAGGATCTGTTGAACGCCAATCGTGTTGCCACTCTAACAGGTTCCCATTCTTTCCAACAGGGTAAGGCACAAGCTTATTGTAAGCATTTGTGATGCTATCAATAAAAGAGTTTTTTATATGTAAAATAGTAGCAGCTTTGATTAGGTTTGAGAAAAGATCTTTCATTAATTCAATATCACTTGTTGTGCTTATACTGGTTTGCGCTGTATCGCCATTTTCTGTGATGAAAGTATTTTCCGGCGAGAAAGATGGAACGCTGATAAGATATTTTCCTGTACTGTCTTTTATCAGCCAATCCAAAATAAATTGTGCTGCCCCCAGCATGATTGGGAATGCTTCGTCCCTTAAAAAATTGGTATCGAGCGTGAATTGATAATGTTCAGAATAGTGCTCGCATAACCATGCGTTGCTTAGGTTCCAGTTTGCCCAATGTGGATTGCCTTCGCCCCAATTGCCCACCGGTGAAGACTTGCGCCATATGTCCGTATTATGATGTGCACACCATCCCTTCATACCATAATTTATTGCCGCCGTTTTATAACCATTTTCCGAAAGCTCTTTTATTAATTGTAAAAACGGCCGATGCAATTCAGAAAGATTATTTGTTTCAACGGCATAATAAAACATTTGCGCATCGTGGTCAATACACCAGTTGCTGCTATATTCAGGGCGAAGTTTCTCATTCCATAATCCTTTTAAGTTTGATGGTTGTCCGCCAGGCCTTGAACTGGCTATCAAAATATATCTTCCATACTGAACAATTGTGGCGAGTAATGCTGCATCGAATAAGGCCGGCATTTTTTTTAATCTTTGATCCGTAGGCAGGTTTTTATTTTTGCTTTCACCAAGGTTGTATACAACACGTTCATAGATGGGTTTATAATCATTGATATGATCTGATAGTAATGTTGCATAAGATTTTGATGATGCGTTTTCCATTGCTTGTTGCGCTATTAGAGAATCGTTCTTTCCTTGCCTTGATGGCGATTTATCAAAACCATTAAAGCTTGTGGCTGCCGATATTAAAATAGTAACTGCATCTGCATTTGAAACATGCAAGCCTTTATCATCGGCATATAATTTTCCACCAGAATGAATAATTTTTAATCTGGCTGTGAAAGTCATTCCCTCATCTCCATATTGAACCGCATCGCTGTCTTTTATCTTCCATAAATAAGCAGGCTCAACATGCTTGGGGCATTTTCCGCTTAAAATAATTTCATTGTTATTAATAGTTTGAATTGAATAATGCAGCTTGCTTTTAAGTAAAATATCAAAAGAAACGGAAGCCTTTTTATCCCCTTCATTTCTTATAACAATAACACTATCCGGAAAATTTGCAAACACAGTTCGCTTGTAGTGAACGCCATTACTTTCAAACGATGTTGTTGCGATAGCGCTATCAATATTTAATTGTCTTTTATAATGCGAAGGATCTTTTATGTTATGATATATAATTTTTAAATCGGCCATTGGCATGTACGATTCAGTGTAAGGCCCTTGCATATACTTACATAAGCTATCTGCCTTTTTGTATTCACCGTTTAATGCAGCTTCTCTAACCAAGGGTAAATATTTTTTTGCATCAGGATTATTCCATTTTATACCAGGGCCACCGCTCCATAAAGTATTTTCATTCAAAGAAATATATTCAGATTGCACACGTCCATAAATCATTGCGCCCATTCTTCCATTGCCAATAGGTAATGCTTCATTAAAATTCACAGCAGGTTGATTATACCATAAAATATCTGTAGTGTTTTGCGCTGAAAGATGAAAGCAAATTATCATCGAAGATAAAAAGCAAAAGACGTTTTTGTTCATGAACAAGCGTAATTAAGTTGGTGCGAGTCTTGCATAATTCATCAAAAATATGTTTTAACTGTGATGTGCTGTGTGGCAAAGTTTCATTTCCCCCTGCTATCCATAGTAGCATCAGCAATTAAAAAGTACCTCAGGACAGTAGCTCTTTTATTATTGAAGGTTCCTACGAGCAGCAATCTGTGACTTCTGTATTTTTTCTTCTTAGAATTTTGACAATACGATTGTATATGATCTCCGTTAGATTCCAGGTATATCCACCACTTGTATTTACAAACTGGGTAACAACCGTATCAATGTCTTTGTGATATTTTGCAATACTCGAGTATCCCGGCAATAGTCCTGTATGTTCATATACATAGATAGATGAATAAATAGCTTGCTCATCACTATTTAGTAAAGAGCCGTCATTCAATGCCCGTAGAAATATACCCACATCCTTTGCTGTAGCTACCATGGAGCCGGCAGGTGTTATAAAATCATTATTCTTTAAATCGCTATCATAGCCTACTGAATACCCACTCATAACATCGTCTATATTCACTTCACTAAGCAAACTATACGTGTTGTTCAGCTTAAGCGGTATTAGAATTTCTTTCTTAATATATTGGTGATGGCTATATCCTAATACTTTGTCAAGGATTTTACCTATCAACAAATAATTCGTATTTGAATAACTATATTTTTTACCAGGTTCAAAGTCTGCAGGCTTATCCAGCACCAACTCAAGATTTTCTCTATTGCCTTTCGGTGGATGTTCCCAATAGCCGGGGGTGTCGGTAAAATTGGGAATGCCACTTCTATGCTGCACCATCATTCTCAAGGTAATTTTATCAGCATTTTCAATTCTTCCCACCAATTCCGGCAAGTAATCAGCGAGGGTTTTATCCAAAGACAACTGTTTGTCATTTACCAATTTAGCGACAGCACCAGCAACATATAACTTGCTGATACTGCCAATCTTGAATAAGGCTTTCGGGTCGGCAGGAATTTTATTTTCCCTGTTTTTAAAGCCGGCTGTATAAAATGCCGGTGGCTTGCCAGCCTCGTCAACATAAACAATCATACCGTCCAATCCATATCCGATGGCATCATTTACCTGTTCCTGAACGGTACCAGGCAGCGGCGCTAACCACGTCCTTACCAAAACCCATGGTACAAAATACAAAGAGGTTATGCTTGCAATAATAAATGCTATTCTGAGTATTCGTTTTGTTTGTTTCTTCGTCATAATAGTTAATGCTTTCCCCTGCTATCCAAAGTAACTTTAAAATTAAAAAGTAGCGATATCCTGAGTTTGCAACCCAGGATTCACAATGTATTAAACTATAGCTAAAACTAAATCTTTAGCAGTCCGCCTCAATTGCCATAGTTGTAACTTCCTGCTTTACTGTAAATATATGTATGTCCTGGGTTGCAAACTCAAGGACAGCAGAACCTTATAACTTAAGCATTCTAAGAATAGCCGGGGAAATCAGGAAACATCTTCAATCTTATATTCTGTGTCATTGAATTTGAAGATGGCGCCCTTCTCAAGTCCCTGCATTGATTGATAGATGGGCGCATTAGTTGAAATGCCATAGACCTCTTCTCCTTCA
>JBBSBD010000378.1:0-5116 GCA_038251675.1 Chitinophagales bacterium
TCAAGTATGCAGGTCATTATTTTATTGCATGAAAAAACACGCTATGAAACTCAAAGCGTGTTATGCATAAAATAATGAATGCACCCGAAGGGCAGTCCTTGCAGCGCGATATTAATCTACAAATGGGAAAATGTGATGCTGTAAGGCTGTACTTGAATTTGCTGGAATGCTACTTTATATTCGTTTCTTTTTTTTCTTTTCCCTTTTTCTTTTCCTGAAAAAATCCTCCTCTTTAGCCTCATATCAAAAATAATTTGAACGGAGGCAATGGATAACCAAGCACCGATAAAATAAAGAGGTGAAGTATCTGAAAAAAAGGATAGTTAAGCCGGATATGGTCATCGTGGGGCAGTATAAATGAGACGGCAATACCTTAAAAAAATAAGCAATGAATTGCCGGTGAATAAATACTGCTTGGGCAGCAGTCAAGGAACAATTAAAAAAAAGAACCCGATAAAAAGTATAACCAACCTTTACCGCACGCTGTGGCTCGCGCTGTAACGATCAACCGGAGGGCGATAGCGCACACGAAATACCGCTTATAACTCTGATTGCTTGTAAACAGTACTCAAAACTTGTACAACTGCTTGTTGACAATACTCAGAACTTACTTGTATGCTTGTCGAACTGTAAGTGGGTGGGTTTTAGCAGCTGATGAGACTATGAAAGCCGGAACCGGGTTGAAGACCGTAGCGTGGAAGCATTGATGACTTTTGGAAGCCTTTTAGCAAAGGATAAGCGTTGGCAGGGGGTCAGGTGGGTACGAACATGAGCCGACGAAGGAGGCTCGTGTGAAGCCATTCTTAAAAGCTGCCTGGCTTCTACCAGACAGGCTGCTTTATGGCGAGTACCTACCTGACCACCGTAGCAGAGGCAAGCAGAGGAAAGGCTTACGAAGGCAGCAATGCGTATGTGTGATGGAAGGCGAAACCCGGAGAAGGCTGGAGTAGGCTCATTTGCTGCTGTGTGGTTGCGAAAGTGATTGGACGAAGACGACGGTGGATGACGACGCAGTGAAGGCATCCTTGAAGGCTGGCTGGTGAAGCACTTCTTAAAAGCTGAGCCGACGAAGGAGGCTTTGCTTTAGTGCGTGGGAATGAGTGGTCGCCGACGAAGGAGGTGTCCACGAATGACCGAACCTGCCAGCCTGAAAGGTGACGATACAAGGAGGAAGGAACAAGGAGACTGAGGACAATTGCTTGCAGCAACGTAGGAAGTGGGCAGAGTGGGAAGGTAAGAAGGCAGTGGCTACTTGGCTTTAGCCCTTGTACATAATGTGCTTATGGGCTTTCTACCAAGACCATAAGCGCACATTATGTAAAGTAGCTACCGGTGTTGGAGTGTGCTTTTATCCTGGCGCGCCATGGTGTATTTGCTTTTTTCTGCAAATACCGTGACAGGAAAAAGCACATGGAGCCATCCGGCACTGACTGCGTGTGTTGGCCATACTTGGAAGTATTTGGTTTCAGGTATTGATATTATACAGAATGATATTTTGGGCATCCATGAGCGGGTTGTATAATTAATTTTACTACCAAAAATAATTTGTGCATCTTATCGTCTTCCCGCAACCATGAATTAGATTGAAATAAAGCTAATTGCACTTTTAACAGGGGTATGTGCTTTATTTTGTAATAGTTGCTATCTCGATGAAATTGTTTGGCAGCTAAATGAATTAAATGCAATACAAATAAAATTTCATTCCGTTTTACCCGAACTTAACTATTAAATTTATACGTAGCTTTGGGATGAAATTTTGAATATTATACTAAGAAAACAACAATGACTATAAAAGATAAAATTATTAAAGCATCACTGGTTCTAATTTTCCTGATTTTTACTTCCGTTCTTTTCGCTCAAAGTGTGAAAATAGACAGTCTTGAAAAAAAAAGAATGACTACAATGGGGAAAGAAAAAATATTAGTTTTGAACGAACTTGCCATTGCTTATTGGTATGTTGATTTTCCAAAATCGATAGAAATATGTAATGAAGCATTGAAATTATCTGATAAATACAAATTTTATAATGCACGAGCCAGAACTCTAAATATTTTAGGGGTTTCATATTACAATACAAACAAGCTTTCTTTGGCGGCAGAATTCTATGAACAATCCTTATTTTATGGAAAAAAATACGGATCAGAAAATGATGTTTATAAATGCCTTTGCAATTTCAATATTCTATACACATGTGGGTTTTTAACAGATAGCTTAAGAGGTTTCAACAATTATAAGGAAGTCATTGATTTGGCACTTACACGAAACGAATTATCGGATTTTTGTGTTAATCTAACTGGGCTTATTTACTATATGGGTCCAAAGAAAACATCTTATATATTAGAATATTTAGCCTTTTTGAATCAGAAAAAAGCAGTAGATGTAAATTTCAAGCATGCAATTATAGCATCTAAAGCATTGGCATATCTTAGAAATAACAATCTGAGTGTAGCTCTGGGAATCTATGATTCGATCAGGCATGTTGTAAAAGATCCCATTATTAAAGTTACGGTTTTACACAATATTGGAATTATTTATTTTCAAACTCAAAAATTTAGAGAATCTATTCTTTTTTTAGCTGATGCACTTGAACTCTCCAAACAATATGAAACTACCATAAGCCAAGCTCCAAGCATAGAGTCTGATTTAGGAACGGCTTATTTACAAATAAAGGATTATAAGGAATCTCTTGATCATTTGATAACGGCAAAGCAAATGATTGGAGTATTTCCATTAGATAAAGCCATTCTTTATAACAACTTAGGTTTAGCTTATTTAGCAATCGATAGTATAGCACTCTCGAAACAATATTTGCAGGAATCTTTATCAATGTTTGAATCTCTTAACAATACTGAAATGATTGTGGGAACACTGAACTCACTTTCGCATTTATATTTAATGCAAAGAAACTATCTGGAAGCTAATCGGGCAATTGAAAGAATATCACAATCAATTAATAAAGTGCAAAGCCTATATATTGCCGTTGATAGTTATAAGCTATTATCCGAATATTATGAAAACAAAAAAGAATATCAAAAATCCTATCAATACTTAAAGCAATGGAAAGTATTGAATGACTCTTTAATAAGTAACGATAATAATTCAAAACTGATAGAACTGCAAACTAAGTATCAAACCGAGAAGAAAGAGCTATTGATAAAAGCGCAAGAAATGAGCATCAAATCTAAGAAACGGTATTTATCACTTTCAATTTCGGCTGGATTCTTACTTTTGATTGCTTTATCTGCGATTTTGGTAATGTTTAAAAAAAGGAATCAAGCATATAAATTCATTGTTAAACAAAACCTTGCACTTCTAAATACACAAAATTCATTAATAGTAGGAGTAAAGAATGAAGTTTTTCATCGAAATCACTCAAATGAAAGTTCTCAAAAATATGCAGGATCAGCACTTACCGTACAACTGAAAGAAGAAATTCTTGCAAAGTTAGAAACATTGATTAAAGTAGAAAAAATTTTCAATCATACAGATCTTTCACTGGAAAAGCTTGCAGACAAATGTGAAACTAATCGCACTTACCTATCTTCGCTAATCAATGAGAGGTATGGTATTCATTTTAATTCTTTCATTAATAAGTTACGCGTCGAAGAAGCAATGAGATTAATGACTGATAAAAATCTTGATATCCCTTTAAAAGTCCTTTACAGCAAAGTTGGATTCAATTCAAATACTACCTTCTATCAGGTTTTTAAGAAATTATCAGGCACAACTCCACACTTCTATTTTAAAACTGTTCGCAATATAGATTAGCTTGATCTATTTATAAACTGTATGTACTTTGATAATTCATTATGCTTTTTCGGCACAAATACAACAGAGTAATTTAACCGCGAAGACGCAAAATCAGTAATAATAAACATTTAAAGTTTGTTTTTGAATTTGACAAATTAAATAATTGATTGACTTAATGTATTAATACCAAATTTTAAGAGACTTATTTATTATAGAGGGAT
The DNA here is from genome assembly GCA_038251675.1 of Chitinophagales bacterium. GTDB lineage: Bacteria > Bacteroidota > Bacteroidia > Chitinophagales > Chitinophagaceae > Ginsengibacter. The sequence goes on from JBBSBD010000378.1 coordinate 3,972, forward strand.
TTATAAAAATGATCCAGATTTATCAATCGGGAATAAATTAATTTTTAAAAAAAAGGAACAAGTAAATTTTAATTTCACATTTACATAATTTATCTCGTATAAAAGAAATTAGTATTTACTAAATTTTGTTTGCGAGAGCCAAAAGGTTGACCACCCGTAATGATAAAAAAAACATTTAAGTGAAGACCAGAAACCACTTTAAAAACGGGGCGTTACTGAAAAGCCAAATTAGTTAGAAAAATATTTACTACAATGAAGAAAATATTATTTTATATAGTGACAAGTACTATTATAGCTTCTTGTAATAAGTCATCAATTGAAGATTCAATTATACCTGAAGGTGCAATTTTTACATCTCAATCGATAAGGCAAGATATTCCTCCTTCAGGCTTTGGTGTAATCTTAATTTGGGGTCAGTCTGCAACTCTAAAAGGCGGGCAAGCTCAAACTGAGAAAGCATTAGTAACAATAGATTACATGAAAACAATTGAAGAAATTGGAACAACAAGAACAGTTCTAAACACAGAAGAATATAATTATTCAAATAAAACATACACTACTAATGAAGCTGGACTTTATGTGAGATACCCGATATGGTTTGATACCGCTGTACATGATTTTCATTCAAAAGCAAGTAATATGATTGCAACTAATGGTTTTTTGACAATTAATGTTAGTCAAACACCTGATAGCATTATTCATTGGTGGATACCCAGGGTATTGGTGAAATCCGGAGCTAAGTATTATACCGAGGTGAAGCTAAAAGTTGAAGGCAAATGCGCTGTTCAATTTGGGGCCGATTTTTGGCGTGACCTTAATGTAGAGTTCAATCATTATGACCGTGATTGCATTACATCAAACAATTGTGAAGCCTGGGTATCAAATTGGGTTGGTGATACCAAAGGCGTTTACATAGTTGTAACTTTTCCTTTAAATTAAAATAAAAGTGGAGACCAGAACCCACTTTAAAAAACGGGGCGTTACTGAAAAGCCTTATGAGTAGGAAACAAACAAACAAACAACATGAAAATTTTTAAATCTATTATTATTGCAAGTTTATTCCTTATGTTAACAAGTTGCGCTTTTCATGGAGGTATGATGACAGGTAATGCTTCGCTTTCAGGTAACAACTTTAAAACAATTAA
>JBBSBD010000379.1:0-5116 GCA_038251675.1 Chitinophagales bacterium
AATGCTCAAAAATACTTTTATCCAAAAAATTATGTGTGTCAGAGAGTAGTCCTATCCTTGTCAATTGAAAGAAAATTTTAAGGTGTAAATTTACAAGGCAAATAATTCACAATGCCTTTCTTAGCCCCTAAATCCCCTGAGGGGACTTTTGGATGGTACTTTTTATAAAAGCATAATTTTTGTAAAGTGGCTATAAATTGGAAGAACAAGATCTAAAAACAGGAATATCTTAATTCAATAAACATGCCTCACTACCATCAATCAGGTTCGATTCCTCATAAGCGTCACACGCAATTCCCCAAGCCCGATGGCACTTTATATTCTGAACAACTTTTTTCCACTGAAGGGTTTTCGTCAGATTCATCATTGTTGTATCATACACATCCTCCCACTCAAATAATAAAAACAGATCATCCGCATTCCGTAATGCCGGAAATTGCTGAAGAAAAAATGCTGCAGCATCGTAGCTTCCAGGGGTTTAAAATTCACCCTGAAAAAGATTATCTAAAAAGCCGGAAGCCCATTCTTGTTAATAATGATTGTCATATTTCATTAGCCGCACCAAAGGAAGCGATGCGAAGTTATTTTTATAAAAATGCAGATGCCGACGAAATGATATTTGTTCATGAAGGTTCAGGTCTCCTAAAAACTCAATACGGCGAAATTGATTTTGGATATGGCGACTACCTTGTAATTCCAAGAGGCAGTATTTATCAAATTGATTTTAAAACAGAAGACAACAGGCTATTCCTTTTAGAATCATTTAGCCCCATCCGTTACCCCAAAAGATATACGAGCAGGTTTGGACAATTGATGGAAAATTCACCCTATTGCGAAAGGGATATAAGAGTGCCCCAAAACCTGCAAACAAATGATGTAAAAGGTGACTATCTTATTATGACTAAAAAGAAGGGAATGATGTATGGCATTCATTATCTGCATCACCCTTTCGATGTGATAGGGTGGGATGGCTGTTGTTATCCTTTTGCATTTTCCATTCATGACTTTGAGCCGATAACAGGCCGCGTTCATCAACCTCCACCGGTTCACCAGACTTTTGAAGGAAACAACTTTGTAGTTTGTTCATTTGTCCCGAGAATGTATGACTATCATCCGCAATCAATTCCGGCTCCATATAACCACAGTAATATTGATAGCGATGAACTGCTCTATTATGTTGACGGCGATTTCATGAGCCGCAAGCATGTTACAAGAGGTATGATCACCCTTCATCCCGGCGGTATTCCTCATGGTCCTCACCCCGGCGCGGTTGATAAAAGTATTGGCATGAAGGAGACGAAAGAACTCGCGGTAATGGTAGATACATTCCATCCATTGCAGCTTACCAAAGATGCATTGGCAATCGAGGACGATGACTATGTGATGAGTTGGGCGGAGTAGATCGATATTTGGTAAGGCGGGAAAATAACGACTCGAAGTGGAATAATCTCGTTTGTCTTTTTATGCCTTATCAAAAACTTTTTGTCTTATCTTTTTTTTCTCTTAGTTTTAAATCTCCTTATCTTTCTTTTAAAAAATACCATTATGATAAAATTCAGTGAGCTAAAAAATGGAGATTATGTTCTTGCGGAAAGTGATGGACAGGCGTGGCAGGGAGAAGTAACTGGTTTTAACCACGATGAAAAAGAGGTAAGTGTTTACAATGGAGTCCAGGATTTTTGGTTCAAGACAGATGAATTGTATGCCTTGCCCCTTGACGAAAATCAACTCATGAAGCTCAAGTTCCAGAAACAGGTGAATGACGACGGGTCGGTAAAATATATGAAAGGTGCCTTCCGTATTCAAACTCCTTCCCAGGGTAATTTCAATAATTTTGAAATATGGTACCGGGATGAAAAAAGAACAATGCTCCACCCCATATCGGTACACCAGTTGCAAAATCATCATGTGGAAATGACAAAGGTCCACCTTACTGATGATCTTATCTGATCATTTTAAAGTAGCACTTACAAGCGTTGTTTTCGTATCCAGGTCCTGCACTATTCCTGAAAAATTTAAGTGAACGACGCTGGAATTCTCAATAAGCCCATATTTAGGAGCATAGTAGCTGTCAATATCTGTTTCCAATGAGGCGGAGGGAATAAGGCTTGAATGAATTGTCGTTGTAATATGTATAACGTTGCTGTAATTAGTTCCACTTACACTTCTTGTTACATCCTTCTCTGTAATATTATTTGTAATTGTAAAAGGGATCTGTAATGGAAAGCCCGGAATTGTCACGCTCAGATCCTGGCTCCAGGTATTGCTCAGGCCAAGATTGTCTTTGAGATATAATCTTTCAATAGCTCCGGCTCCAAGTCCTGCTGGTAAAGAATCAAACTCGTAATAATCGTGGCCGGAAATATTTAGATATTGGTTGCCGCCATCGGAATTATCATAAACGTGATAGTTTTTTCCGTTGATTGAAGTATCCCGGGAAGTTGATGTAATCGTGTAGTCCGAAGCAGGGGTGAGACCGGAGTTATCGACGCTGTGATAATTCCAGGAACTCCCTGCTGCATTATTAAAATAAGTATCGGCCGGGGCCGGTGGCGCAGGGTCTCCGCCATTTTTTTTGCAGGAAATAAGAAAGAGTACGGTTACAAGGAGGAGGCTGAATTTGATTTTCATGTGTTTAGTTTACGGAATTGGCTGTAATATTAGTCCTTTTTTTGTAAAATTAAATTATTTACACTTATCTTTGCGCTCCCAAAAACAGTATGGCCAAACAAGCACTCATCAAACAAGACGGAACAATCCTGGAAGCCTTATCCAATGCAATGTTCAGGGTTAAGCTTGAAAACGGCCATGAAATTTTGGCAACCATTTCTGGTAAAATGCGCATGCATTACATAAGAATTTTGCCGGGGGACAAGGTTGGAGTTGAGATGAGCCCTTACGATCTTTCAAGGGGGCGCATCATTTTTAGGTATAAATAAAGTCTTAACAAAAGCTTAAGTAAAACAGAATATTATGAAAGTAAGGGCAGCCATAAAAAAAAGAAGCGTAGACTGCAAGATTGTGAGGAGAAAGGGAAGACTATATGTAATCAATAAAAAGAATCCCCGCTTTAAGCAAAGGCAGGGGTAACCCTTCGACAAGCTCAGGGTGACATAAGTATAGGATTTGATTTAAAATTATTAAGAAAAAAAATTTAAAAATTAATGGCTCGTATTGCCGGTATAGATTTACCAAAAAACAAAAGAGGAGTTATAGGCCTTACATATATATATGGAATTGGCCCTTCGACAGCACGTTATATCTTAGATAAGTCGAATGTAAGCTACGATAAGAAGGTGAATGAGTGGAATGATGAAGAGCAAACTTCCATCAGAAATGTAATAAGCGGCGAATTCAAGACTGAAGGCGCTTTGCGCAGCGAAACCCAAACAAATATCAAAAGGTTACTTGATATTGCATGTTACCGTGGCTTGAGGCATCGTAAAGGATTGCCACTCCGTGGGCAGCGTACCCGTACTAACAGCCGCACCCGTAAAGGAAAGCGTAAGACAGTTGCCGGTAAAAAGAAAGCGCCTAAGAAGTAATACCCCTAGCCCCTTAAGGGGAATAAGGACGGTATCCTTAAAGGGGAAAAATAAATAAAGGCTTACATTTTTTTGAATCAACACCAGATATCCAGTAAGCCGGAAGGAGGGTTGATTCAATCGCGAATAGTCTTCGGGATAAACATTTAAAGATTACCTATCAGTTCAATTATGGCAAAAGCTACCAATCAAAAAGCAGCAGGTGCGAAAGCATCATCAAAGAAAAGAATTGTAAAAGTTGAGAATTACGGAGACGCACACATCGTTGCAAGTTTCAACAACATTATCATTAGTTTAACCAACAAGCAGGGCCAGGTTATCGCCTGGTCGTCCGCAGGTAAAATGGGCTTTAGAGGTTCTAAAAAGAACACACCTTATGCAGCTCAAATGGCCGCTTCGGATGCAGCAAAAGTTGCCCTGGATGCAGGTTTGAAACGCGTAGATGTATATGTAAAAGGACCGGGTTCAGGAAGAGAAGGCGCTATAAGGTCTTTGTCCCAGTCTGGTATCGAGGTGGTAATGATCAAAGATGTAACTCCGTTACCTCACAACGGCTGCAGGCCTCCAAAGAAAAGAAGAGTCTAAATCAATGTACGACGTACGATGTTTGACGTAAGATGTGAGTTAAAAACATCATACATGCTTCATCAAACATCGCACATATTCAATAACGGGTGTATCATTAATTTTTGATTTTTAATGATGATGCGCCGACACTAAAAAATCAATCACAATTATGGCTCGTTACACAGGACCAAAAACAAAAATTTCCAGGATTTTTGGCGAACCCATTACCGGGAACGGAAAATGGTTAACCAAAAACAGCAATCCCCCGGGAATGCATGGTGCAGCACGCAAGCGCAAAAGCCTTGGTGAATATGCACTTCAACTTCGCGAAAAGCAAAAAGCCAAATATACTTACGGTGTATTGGAGAAACAATTCCGCAACACATTTAATGAAGCATCACGCCGAAAAGGTGTAACCGGTGAAAACCTTATCAAGCTACTTGAAGCACGCCTTGATAATACAGTATTCCGTATGGGAATAGCTCCCAGCAGGCAGGCTGCGAGGCAACTTGTTTCTCATAAGCACATTACCGTTAATGATAGTGTGCTGAATATTCCATCATACTCTTTGAAACCGGGAGATGTAATTAGTTTGAAAGAAAAAACTTCTGGCAATACTAATATTACAGGAAATCTTCGGCCAAAGAATCCAAAATTTAATTGGATTGAATGGAGTGAAGCAAATATGCAGGGAACATTCATTGCATATCCCGAAAGAGAAAGTGTTCCTGAAAATATTAAGGAACAACTTATCGTGGAATTGTACAGCAAGTAATGCTACCCCTAACCCCTAAAGGGGAATGAGGTTTTTTTTGAACACTAATTTATAACACGCTTTAAGCCCCTTTAGGGGTTTGGGGTATCAAAAACAAAATAAAAAATGGCCATTTTAAATTTTGTACAGCCAGACAAAATCGTTCTTCAGAAAAGTACTGATTTTGAAGCACAATTCGAGTTTCGTCCATTGGAACCAGGCTATGGTGTAACCATTGGCAATGCTTTGC
>JBBSBD010000380.1:0-5103 GCA_038251675.1 Chitinophagales bacterium
GACCCTTTCCTTCCTCAAATTAAAATTAATGTTGCCGGGCATACAAGGGCTATTCACCTGCAAACATTTGGTGACCCCGCAAATCCACCTGTATTTATTTTACATGGCGGGCCAGGAGCAGATTTCAAACTATTACTTCCACTGAAACAACTTGCAGATAAATTTTATGTTGTGATGTGGGATTCCCGTGGTGCTGGTTTATCAGAAAGGGTTACAAAAGATGAACTTACTATTGAAAGTTTTGATGAAGAAGTAGCACAAGTGAAAACGGCTATTTCTCCGGGTAGAAAAGTAAGCCTGATAGGGCATTCTTTTGGTGGAAACATAATGGCAAGGTATGCAGCGAAGCACCCGGCCGATGTAAACGAATTAATTCTGATTACCCCGGGAAAATTAGATTTGGCAAGTGAGGCTACAAGTAACGGAGGCGCCATTAGTTTTTTTGATGGACAGGATTTCTTTTGGCAGAATGAAATATTAAGTTCTAAAGACCATGCTTCTGCCGATTATAAAGCCATTGAAGTGCTCCCAAAATCATCACGACATTGGACCTGTGATAATTCTATCATTACAAATTACCCTTTCTGGAGGTTTGGCTCTTATCATTATTATATTGTTCAAAAAAATGTTTCAAAATTAGCAAGCAACTATAAATGGACCAATGGTATTGAAAACTTTGCGGGACATATAACAATCATCACCGGAACCTGCGGGGCTCTATCGCTGGATTTTCAAAATATAAATATTCGCTCATTACCGGGTGCTGATTTAAAAATTATTAACGGAGCCGGGCATATCAGCATGTTCACTGATTTTGCTGATTCAACAATAGCAGCCGTAAGGGCCGCATTAAATTAATTTATCAAGAAATGAAAAAGGAAATAAAACTTATTTTAATCACCGTCCTAATTTTAATTACCAGTCAAAGCGGATATAGCCAGCTTATCATTTCTGCTCCTGATGAAAAAATAAAACAACAATTTTTTATCACCATCGGGTTGGAACCGGAAATTGTAACTTCTGTTGGATACATGCACAATGTGGGATCTCCCGGAAAAACAGTAGACTGGAATTTGGGAGCAAGCATAAAATTTGCTCCGCTCCTGATAACTAAAGGTGCCTGGCGGGCAAACTTAACAACTGCTGCCAACTGGAAAACCTCTGAAAAATGGGGTGTAAGAACAGCTTGGAGTTTTTATCTTGCTCACGATAATAATCGGGCTGCAGTTATGAATGGTTTTGGCTTTGAATGGCGTTCTGCATTTATTAAAAATGGAAAAAAATGGAATAAAGGTATAGATGCCGGTTGGCAATACACAGCCTTCACACACCTTAAAAATAGCGATGCTACAAAGGAAACTTATAATGACCGTTACCCTTCCAACACCGGCACATACAACGGGCCAAAAGATGGTTGGTATGCAGGTACCGCATCACGGTTCAGATTAGGGTTTATAAACTCTGTAAAAATTAAGAAACACCTGCATTTGCAGTTAGGTGCAGGGAGCTTGTTCAATATTCAAAAGCAAAGAATATTATTGGGTTTTTCTCATGCACAGGTTCCTGTTTATTTGGAGACATCGCTGGTTTTTTAAAATGAGAAAGCCCAATTGACTACAGGGTGAGCATTGTTATTTTAAAACTGTGGCAACTAAATTATCGCCAGGAATCGGATAATTTTTCAATACAGAAATTGTGGAAATCCTTCTGGCGTAATCAACCCCTTAAACAGACATATGTGCCACCCGTAAAAATGAATTTGTGTTATCACCTTTGTGTTGTCAAAACAAATAATAACAATTAAAAACTAAAACAATGAAAAAGACAAAAATTCTCTACTGGGTTTTCACCGGTTTGTTTGCAGCACTAATGTTGTTTACATCTGTTCCTGATATTCTAAAAGTTCCCGAAGCGGTTACATTTATGACCACTTTAGGCTATCCTGAATATCTTATTCGCTTTCTGGGAGTAGCAAAATTGCTGGGAGTTATAGCGATACTTATTCCTGGCTATCCACGCATTAAAGAATGGGCGTATGCCGGATTATTTATTGACCTGGTTGGAGCTACTTATTCAAACTTATCCGTGCTACCAATCAGTTCATCGCTCTTTATGTTGCTGCCATTAGCTTTAGGGGCACTTTCTTATATGTTTCATCATAAAAAAATAAAGCAGCAACGACAAGAACCAGTTAGACAAGATACGGTGAAAACATTTTCTACCGACCCGGTATTTCAATAAAACAATCAGTCAGCCGATAATTATTTAACACAAAAAATAAGAAAATGAAAACAATAAAATTCACAACAAAAATTAATGCGCCCAAAGAAAAGGTATGGGACACATTGTGGAACGATGCCACTTACAGGCAATGGACTTCTGTATTCAGTAACGACTCACATGCAGTGAGCGACTGGAAGGAAGGGAGTAACATTCAATTCATTGATGGCAAAGGCGATGGTATGTTCAGCATCATCGTAAAGAAAATTCCAAATCAACAAATGTCTTTTAAACATTTGGGGGAATTAAAAAATGGTGTTGAAGAAAAGAAAGATTGGGCAGGCGCAATGGAAAATTATTTCTTGTCGGAAAAAAACGGTGTAACAGAATTAACTATTGAGATGGATAGTAACGAAGAATTTGAAAAATATTTTTCAGAAACATTTCCAAAAGCAGTTGAATTGATAAAGGAAATTGCAGAAGACTAAGGGAAAAGAAATGATAAAACTGTTTGAGCAAAATTATAAATGAATTTAACTAACAACTGAAAAATCGGATGTTAGCGGCAAGCCTGGGCGACAGCATTCAAATAGGTAATAACAATCTTAAACAAAAAACTATGGACAATAATTCACAACCGACCTTTGCAAATGGAAAAATTTGCTACATAGAAATTCCTGCTTTGAACATTCAACAATCTGCTAAGTTTTATCAAACCGTATTTGGTTGGAATATCCGGGAAGACAATGGAGGCAATATTTCATTTGATGATACTGTTGGACAAGTGAGCGGCATGTGGGTGCTTGACAGAGAACCGGCAATAAAGCCAGGACTATTAATATCCATTATGGTGTATAGTATTTTTGACAGCTTGAAATTAATTGTTGAAAATAATGGCAAAGTTGTGCAAGCTCCCTCTGATAAAGCATCCGATGTAACCGCACTTTTTTCTGACCCTGCCGGTAATGTCTTTTGCTTGTACCAGGACCAGCAATCTATCAATAGGCAACAATAAATTATGAAATGGATTAAATGGATTTTAGGTATTATAATTGCCGGTGTGGTAACACTTTGGCCAGCAAATTTAATCATGCACCATACAGGAAAAGTAGATATGAATAACCTGACTTCTTTTCAATATTGGGTACAATTTTTAACTGTTCCATCATTAGCTTTCGGGCTTTTCCTTTTTTTATCTTGCTTATTTGTACCGATACAGAAAAAGTATGCAGGACTTTTAGTTTTTTTACTGAGCATCATTTTTATTTCTTTGGGAGCTTATCAACATTATATGGACGATGGCACTCTTCATAATCAATATATACTAAGGTACTCAGGATTTATTATATGCCTACTCATTGGTTTTTGGATAAGTCACAAACTTTATGGACAAAAAAATTGGGTAACGAACTATTAATTCCATTGGCTTCACTTTGGGTTTAAGGAACACCGAATTATAAAAAATTTTCTACTTATTAAAAGAAGATAAAACTTTTAAAAATATGAGCGACAACACCAAAATAACAACGCCTTATGAATATGCTGGGGGCCCCTGAAAAATTGGAGAACTCACAGAGAGGTTTTATGAGAAGGTTTTAAAAGACGAAATATTAGACCCACTATTCAAACACATGGCTCCCAAACATGCTAAGCATGTTCACGAAATTAAATAATTAAAAATTCAAAAAAATGAAACATACCGCCAAATCAGTAAGAACATTTATTGGAGCAAAGAACTTTGAAGAATCCAAGAAGTTTTACGAGGAATTAGGGTTTGAAGAATCATAATCTCACACGGCATGTCTTATTTTAAGATTTTTGAATCACTCGGATTTTACCTGCAAGATTACTACGTTGAGGATTGGGTTAATAATTCAATGATATTTCTGGAAGTTGATAGTGTTGAGTATTATTGGAATGAGTTACAGGGTCTTAAACTTCGATACAGGTATAAAGATGTTAAACTGTCAGAGATAAAAGAAGAGGATTGGGGTAAAGAATGTTTCCTTCATGACCCTTCGGGCACACTGTGGCATTTTGGCCAATTCTATAAATAAATACTTAAAAAATATGAATGATAAAAATAAATTACCAACGCCTTACGAATAAGCCGGTGGTGTAGAAAAATTTGAAAAGCTGACGGAAGTATTTTACATAAAAGTTTTGAAAGATGAAATATTAGAACACTATTCAGGCACATGGCACAAGAACATTCAAGGCATGTTGCACACTTTCTGGCAGAAGTACTTATGGGACCAAAATTTTACAGCCAGCAATTTGGCGATGAAGCATTGAGAAGTATGGTAGGCAAACATATTGGCAAGCATTTAAAGGAGGAGCAACGGAAGATATGGGTAGATTTACTCCTACAAAGTGCAGATGAAATCGGCTTGCCCGATGACCCTGAATTTCGTTCCGTTTTTGTGGGACATATTGAATGGGGAAGCCGTGTAGCTTTAATCAATTCACAATTGGAAGAAACCCTACAACAACAGAAGACCATATTCCAGATTGGGGCTGGGGTGAAGTAAAAGGACCTTATGAAGTTGTAGGGTCATTGTTAAAAAGGAAAAAATAGCCTATAAAAATTTAAACTTAGCGGTTAAAAATGGACAGTATGAATAAATTTTTAGTTCTATTTCTTTTTGTGATAACAAGTAAAACAATTATTGCACAATCAAAAAAGGATACAAGTTTTAAAATTATGGAATCAAAAATCTTTCTTTCCCAAAAAGCAGCGAAGCAAATTGCAGATAGTGCGGAAAAATGTGCAGTCAAAAATAAATGGACTGTTTCGATTGCAATTGTAAACGAAGCAGGGCAGTTAATTTATTTTACCAAAATGGATGAGAGTACTAATGCCAGTGGTGATATTGCAATTGC
>JBBSBD010000381.1:0-5090 GCA_038251675.1 Chitinophagales bacterium
CCGACGGGCCCGCGCTCATTACCATACCCCACAATGATGGATACAGCTCCGGCCTCATGATGGCGTGGAAAGGTGTAGATGACGATTCGGGTATCTATATCAGTTATAACGATACACTCTCGTGGGATGGGTGGAGCCCCCAGGAAGGGTTTCACGATATTGCTACAGCCGCCAAGCCGGCCCTGGCATTGTTTAAAAATATAATTTACCTGGTATGGAGAGGCGGCGGTAGTGACCATGGAATTTATTTCAGGCGGAATGTGAATGGTACCTGGCTGCCGCAGGAAAAGATTAATGGAGTAGGTACCACGGGCAGTCCTTGTTTGGTGGTTTACAAAGGACGTTTGCACATGTATTGGAAAGGCGCCAAAGACGATAGTAATATTTATTTTTCCCGGCTAAAAGAAAATTCTGATAATGAATGGGAGGATCAGCAACCACTATCCTATAAAAAAGCGGGAGGCATCAATACTGCGAACGCTGCCAGTACCCATGGCCCGTCTGTTGTCGTTTCCGGCGAAGCAATGTTTATGTGCTGGAAAGGAATAGAGGATGATAGTGGAATTTATATGATGACCTATGAGAATGATGAATGGACCGGGCAGGTTAAAATAAAGGGTATAGGATCGGCAAATGCCCCTGTACCCGGCATGTTGAATGACCAAATCCTAATGGTATGGAGAGGAGTAGATGATAAAGGATTTTTAAATACAGGCCTGTTCAATGATGATGATCATTCCCTGTACTCACTTACTCTTACAAAAGATAAAACCAATGAAAACGGCGGCATTTATTTTGAGTGGGGATGAAGCATTTTCAATTTATAGTGCGGAATTATGAAAATTACAAAAGCAACATTCAAAAAAGCAATCCCTTCCCGGGAAGATGAGATGAGCCTGAAGGTGGAAAATGCAGAAGCAGCCATTCCTTTTTCTGAAAGCATATTAGGTTTCCGGGTTTCATTCCGAAAAGATTCACCTTCTGCAATGGCAATCCTTTCCCGGGATGACATACAGATTGCGCTGGCTGAGAACGGCGGTGACCCCACGCAGGATGGATGTGTATTTGAAGTGGATGATGTGGAAGTTGCACTTGCAGAGATAAATACTAACGGGCTTAAAAAAGATATGGGAGACATACTCATTGAAAATCATGGAGACACAGGGTGGAGGGTCTTTTACCTGGTTGCACCCGACGGCCTTTGCTACTGTATTGGTGAAAAACAAAGCTGATGTTTATGTCTAACCTTCGTTTCCGCCAGGAGGTGACACCTTTTCAGCACATTCACTATAAATTGCCCCTTCCCGTATATACTCCGTTTGCAAAGGTGAAGGCTGCCGGAGGGATGCTACATTGGTTACAGCATGCTTATAGGGTAGTTACTTTTCAGTTAACTGCGAAATCACATTCACTGGACGCCAATCCCTCTTTTTCAGTCCCTGTAAAATGCAAATGAACCACGCACCCCGGTGGCATGGGATATAATGGCACCAGAACCTCGCCCTGTGCATTGAGGTGGAGGGTGGGGCCCCAAAAAATATTCCTGCCATCCGAACCTGTTATCCTGCAGGCGACCTGGTTATTGTACCATTGAAAATAATGGCCAAAGTAACAAAATGTTTATTGAAGCGAACCCCCAATATAAAACAGTAAATCTTTATGATGCAAAAATGGAGCAGGTTCAAAAGCAGCAACTCGGTCAATACCTCAAAAATGGCCAGTCTCAAAATAAGGAGGAGAAACAGGAACAAAAACTGGAGGTAAAAAATGATGTTAAGAAATCTGTTAAGCAAAAACCTGATGATTTTACGGATGTAAAAAAAAAGAATACACGTAAAAAAGGAATGTCCGTTTAACAACCACGTCAGAACGCGGGGGTTGTGCTAAGTAGTGGCTCCGGCTTTCTGACTTATCAATTTAGAAAATTTAAAGAATGAATTATGGCAATTAATATAGTCACAAAGGAAGATCTGGAGGAGTTTAGGATGCGGCTTATTAACGACCTCCGCCAATTGTTGGCTTCCCAGGAAGCCAAACTTATCAAACCTTGGCTGAAAAATTCGGAAGTCAGAAAATTGCTGAATATCTCTGCCAATACCATCCAAAGGCTTAGAATCACCGGAATACTGCGTTCGAGTAAGATTGGCGGCATTCACTATTACCGGTACGAGGATATTGAAAAGCTGCTAAATAATAATGCAGCATAAGTAATTTGTGTATGAGGCAGGTCCAAGAGTTAACGAATTTTTATTCTGCAATCCGTGAGGATCATCGAATTGGAACAACGCATATAAGTTTGTATATGGCGTTGTTTCAATTTTATAATTTAAATGAATTTCGAAGTCCAATACAAATTACCAGAGCTTCGGTAATGGAAGTGGCAAAGATTAGTGGGTTGGCGACGTATCACAAGTGTATGAAGGATTTGAATGATTTTGGGTATATACAATATCAACCATCCTACAATCCCGAAAGTGGTAGTCGGGTGCATTTGCTAAAAGTTTAATGTCGAATCGTTAAGCAATTATTTCAGTGTTGTATATCATAAATGCAATCAGCAATTAAATAAATTGAATAGTTTATTTGAAAGCATGCACCCCAAAATATGACTCAAAATATTCAAAGAATTTCACGAACTCAATATTGTTTTTATTATCAGCTATAAAAGTGGATTAAAGTTATGAGATAAATAAGTCTCACAAAATTTTTGCATTGGATTATTACACAAACTCTTAAAAAGAATAATTGCCAATTTATACAGGCATTAGGTTTATTTTGGCAGGTCTTCAACCGTCCAATTGTTTAATTTTTTGCCCATCTATAATTTTTTGTAATTGTTGTTCTGTTGGCAGATTAATCAAATATTTTGAAACAAATACTTGCTGGGATAATCCGATTGTAGCATACTTTACTAAAGAATCATTTTTCCCCGCACATAAAATAATGCCTATTGGAGGATTATCATCAGGTTCTATTTCATTTTCTTTATAATAATTCAAATAAACATTCATCTGACCGGCGTCACCATGATCAAATTCACCAATCTTTAAATCATATGTTGCCAAGCCAGTTATGTGTTGTTAAATGATTTGTTTGTTATGTATCAATAACTTTTGCATATAGCAAGATAACATAAAAACTATAGTGCTTAAATAGATTCCAGGAAGCTCATTAAGTCTTTATTGTTTCTCCAGTGAGTGGATTTATTATCTACTGCAATTTCGCAACATGCCAGTGCTTTAGCTTTCATCTCAAGATCAACTTCAGCATAAATGTTTGTGGTATTGATGGATACATGCCCAAGCCAGGCTCTGATGGTATTGATATCAACGCCTGCCCGTAATAAATGTGTTGCAGTTGTATGGCGTATAGTATGTGGGCTGACCCTCTTCTTTTCTATCGAGGGTAAATTTTTGACGATCTGCCTTACATAACGGTTCACCATTGCATGGATACCAAAACGGGTTAATGGCTGGTGGCGACGATTTATAAATACATGATCTGAAGGGTTGCGGTCAGATGCCAATGTACTTAACTCGTTAGCAGTTTGCTGCCATAGAGGGCAGCGTCTTAATTTGTTTCCTTTACCTCTGATAAGCACCGTGGCCAGATCTCTAATAAATATCCATTGCTCGCCGTCTAAGCCTTTTTTTATTTGTGAAGTTTTTAGTTTTTTAATATCCACGTAAGCCAGGCCGGTAAAGCAACAGAATAAGAATACATCACGTACCAGGCCCAAACGTTCAATATCAAATTGTTTATCAGCCATCATTTGCAATTCTTCCGCAGAAAGGTAAACCCTGTCTATTGTTTTAATTTTCCCTTTGTAATTAGTAAAAGGGTTGGCCACAATCCAACCATTGGATAAACAAATGCGGACAATTTTTCCAAAATTCCTGATATATTTTAGCGTAGAATTGTTCGCACATTTACGAATACTTCTGAGATAGAAATCGTAATCGGAAACAAAGGCGTTATCAATCGTCCTGATATTAATATCCGAAACACCATACTGGTATTTTAAAAATGCCTGGGTGTGCCGCAAGGAAGTTTCATATCGCTTTAGAGTTGCAGGTGCAAATTCATTACCTATTAAATTTCCTACTTTTAGATTGTGGTCTTTGAATATCTCAATCAACATCCGGGCTTTTTCAATTTTTCCTAAAAATTGGTCCTTTAGGGTCTCTGGTGTAATCGGCTTTTCATTTTCAGAAAGGTAACGATGAGCCTCATACACTTTGGATTGAAAATTATCAAGGAAAGCATTAAAGCTTTTAATCTCTTCTTTAGTGCCGATAAGCCTTCCAGATTTACTATTCCATTTTTCGGGAATACATTCCCAGTTGGTGGTTATCTCTGAGCGCTTGCCATCAACCGTTATTCTTAAATAAATGGGGGCTAAACCCGATGTGTAATTCTTTTGCTTTTTTACATAGAAAAGCATGCTAAAATTTGTCTTCATGATTTAATCATTTAAAGTGAAACAAAATTAGCAATGCAGCTTGGGCGAAACAAGATGTTCATCTCTTGAACATCTTGAAAAACAATGGTTTATGCCATTTCTGGTGAGTAAATTTTTGATGCGTGCTTACTCACCGAATCACTCACCTTTTCTTTGAGTTTAAATGTGAGTTTTGGCGCCTTCATAAAAACAAAAAAGCCCGCAAACATAGTGTTTGCAGGCTTTTAGCATAATTTGGTGAGTAAATCTGTGGAGCTGCAGGGATTCGAACCCTGGTCCAAACATATTCGCCGTAAGCCTTCTACATGTTTATTTCTGCATTAATTGTCGGGAAAAAGCAGGAGCAAAACAAACCAACCTGGTCCTTAGCTGTATAGTCTTAAGCAATCCGCACAGCCTTGGATCGCAGCAACCTGCTATTTGTTTGAGTCGGCGGAAGAGCGTGGCAACAGGCAAGCCCACTCAACGGCCCTAATGGTTGCTAAGCTATCGCTTATGCAGCCATGGCATACGAAGTATTGCCATTTAAAGTTTTGAATATTCAGATTTAAGTGCTAATTATCCAACGCACTACATGCTTATACTTACAAAGAACTATGCTGTCAAAACCGGTCAGCCCCAAATTCAA
>JBBSBD010000382.1:0-5070 GCA_038251675.1 Chitinophagales bacterium
TACCGATATAGGAAAGTATTTAAGAAGTCTTGAAGAGGTAATTATCCTCACAATCGCGGAATATGGCATCAAAGGCGAAAGAAGTAAAGGTGAAACGGGTGTATGGATTGAGCCGGAAATTCCGGGAAGGGAAAGAAAAATATGTGCGATGGGAATACGCTGCAGCCGCTGGATAACTATGCATGGCTTTGCACTTAATGTGAACACAGACCTCAGCTATTTTAATAATATTATTCCCTGCGGCATTGTAAATAAGCAAGTGACGTCTATTGAAAAAGAACTTGGCCGCAAAGTAAATTTTGAAGAGGTAAAAGAGAGAATAAAAAATAATTTTGCACAGGTTTTTGATGTGTCTTTCACTTCAATTCGTAACCTTGTTCATCAAGGAGCGGAATAGGTTTCCCGTCTTTAGGAATATAAAATTTATGCCTTTCAATGAGCACCCGGTTATCGAAAAGTTCAAATCTAAAAAGACCTGCGTGAACAAAATTTACCTTATCCACCGTGAGGTAGGGTTCAGCAATTTTTTTTATTTCAAAAAGGAATGTCCCATCGTCTTCAAAAAATTTTACTGAATACTTTTTTTTGTCGGCATCCGGTAACGACATTACGATATTATTATCTAGCCCGGTATATATCTCCCTTGAAGGAACAAAATAATTTTGAACCGGCAGCACAGGCTGAGTCGGCTGTACAGGTTGGTCAGGCTTCAGAATTTCCGCTGTTACATTAGGGATAGCTTTCATTGTGTCTAATCCCGGCCTGTGCGATTCGGTGAATAAATAAGTTCCGCCTTCAAATGAAATGAACAAACGATAATATTGGGCAGGTAAAAATTCTTTGGCATCTATAAAACCGTTCGACTGTGCTTTCACGTTAAGAACACTCCCGATTGTAGTAAAGTACTTAGTACTGTCATAAGATCTTTGAATACCAATATTTGTGATTGATGTATAAGGATTGGTCCAGGAGATTAATACTTTATTACTTATTTGCGTAACTGATATTTTAGGTAATGTATCCTGGGAAAAAGAAATTTTTTGCAGCGCCAATAAGAAAATAAAAATAAAATACGATTTACGCATAGGATAACGAAGCTATCTTTTTTTAACAGATGCAAATATAATTGCTTGTTAATGGAATTTAAAAATTCAAAGTTCCTCGCGGCAGAGACTGATTGCCCTGGAGCCCTCCCGTATGTACACATAATATATTTGAACCGGCTTCAAAATAATTTTTATTTATTAAATCAATCACACCAAACATCATTTTACCTGTATAAACAAAATCAAGGGGAATTTTATTGTCCTCGTAAAAGTTATTTATAAATACAATGAGTTCGTTGGTTTTTTTTGCATATCCGCCAAAATGATAATCTCCAATGAAATCATATTTTTTTGCTAAATCAACATTTAATGTTCTAAGCCTTTCAGGAATATCTGTCATATTCTTTAAGGCGCTAAATCCAACAACCGTTGTGTTCTCCGGCGAACCATTTATTAAGCCAGCAAAAGTAGTCGCGGTGCCTGTTGAGCAACAGATATGTGTATAGCTTTTACTACTAAAAAAATCGGTAATCCCTTCTGCTCCGCGGGCACCTTCAATGGAGAATCCTCCTTCAGGAATTAGTGTGTGCTCGCCATATTTTTCTGCAAGCATTATTTTGAATGATTCACTGTTACTATTTTGATATAAGTCTCTGCTTATGAATTGCAGATCCATCCCGGCCTGTCGGCAAAAAATTAAAGTGTCTGACCATATTGCAGGCTCCTCTCCACGCACAATACCTATAGAGCGTACATCTTCTTTTTTACAGGCGTAGGCAGTAGCTGCAAGATGATTTGACCATGCTCCTCCAAATGTAACAATCGTTTTGTGGGAAGAAGAAGTCGCTTCATCCATGAAATGGTGAAGCTTGAAAAGCTTGTTGCCTGATACCACCGGATGAATTTTATCAAGTCTTAGTATGGACAAATTGATTTTTTTTCCCATCCATTTTTTATCCTGCAAATGATCAATTCCGAGGTAAATACTTGTAAGCTCATGGAACAAATGCATAGAGGTCGATTTAAGGCATAAAACTTTCTTTCTTATTTTCGCATCAAATGTAAATTTTCAAACAGGCCTATAAATATCTTTCTAAAACATGAAACCAACTTTATTAATTCTTGCAGCAGGTATGGGAAGCCGGTATGGCGGCATAAAACAAATGGATTCTTTCGGACCTTCCGGCGAAACAATTATTGACTATTCCATCTATGATGCAATAAAAAGTGGCTTTGGCAAAATTGTATTCATAATAAGGGAAGATTTTGCAGAAGAATTTAAAAAGGTCTTTGAACCGAAACTTGCCGGTAAAATTGAAACAGTGTATGTATTCCAGGAAATGAATTCCTACACAGATGGTTTTCAAATTCCCGCCGATCGCAAAAAGCCATGGGGAACTGCGCATGCAGTATTGTGCGCGAAAGAGGTAATTAAGGAGCCTTTCGCCGTCATAAACGCGGACGATTTTTATGGAACAGATGCATTTGAAAAATCAGCCAAATTTCTCACAAGAGATGTAAACCCTCAAACATATTGCATTATAGGTTACCAACTTTCTAAAACCCTCTCGGAAAATGGAACTGTAAGCCGGGGTGTTTGCCAAACTAATATAGGCGGAAATTTAGTAAGCATTGTTGAGCGTATTAAAGTTTACAAGGAAGAAAATAAAATTGTGTTTGAAGAAAATGATACTAAAACGGAGTTACCCGCCGGTACACCCGTTAGTATGAATTTTTGGGGTTTTGATTCCACAGTTTTTGATTTTATCCAGGAGTTATTTTTGAAATTCTTACAGGAAAGCGGAGAAAACATAAAATCAGAATTCTTTATTCCCATTATTGGAGATGCTTTCATTGGCCAGGAAAACCATAATATAAAAGTGATAACGACTTCTGCGCAATGGTTTGGCGTAACTTATCGGGAAGATGCCCCTGAAGTTAAGAAGAGTATAGGAGCCCTGATCGCAGGTGGTGCATATCCACAAAAGCTGTGGGATTGAATCAGGGTTAGTTAAAAAAGTAAATGTGAAAAATTAAATGGAGGCAGTGTAATTGTGATGCAAACAAATACGCAGTGCTTTAATTCACTTTAATTATATAAACAAAGTCCTCCAGTTTTTTTATTTGCTGCACACGATCTAATCCTTTTAGTGTATTTAAAACAGGGAGTTTTATGGAATCCTTATCTTCTACTTCTGCAAGAGCATCGTAGATGTTTTTTGATTTTATTGCAAATACAACTCCATCAGCATTAGTCTCTTTACTGCTGATAATTCCAATGATCTCCCCATTTTTGTTAATTACCGGGCCGCCGCTATTTCCAGGGTTTGCCGAAATACTTATCTGATAGGCAGTAGTATCTCCGAAATAACCGGACTTTGCACTTAAGTAGCCTTCTCCATAAACCACCTCTTCTCTTGGATACCCGAGTGTGAAGATATGTTCACCCAATTCTGTGGACGATTTGCTGAAAGTGTATGGTAACGCCTGCACTTTCCTGAAAGCGGTATCTGTTATTTTTAATATAGCCAGGTCTGTACTTTTATTCACATATATAGCGGCTGCATAAAATTGCTCGCCTTTTTCATTTTCAATTACGAGGTTGCGGGCATTTTTTACCACGTGGGCGTTGGTAATTATATAACCCCTTGCATCTACCAGGAACCCGGTGGCACTAAGAACAGCTTTGAATTTTGGCTTTTCAGAAGAGACAACGACTGCCGAAGTAACATTGAGTTTTGTTTCTATCTGGTTCAGTTTGCTTTCAAACTGGTTGAGTTTATTATTTACCAGCGGTGTAATCACTTCTACATTCTTCTTTTCAGAATAGGAAGAAACTATAAGTGCGGTGGAAATAGACACAATACCAGCAATGGAAGCAGCTACAGCAATTGTACGCCGGTACCTGTTCCATAAGAAGGCAACTTTCGCATTGCCCTTTAATCCTTTCTGCGAAATTACCCCTTCACTTATTAATTTGTTTTCTACCTCATTCAGATTATGCTTGTACGCTTTTATTTCACTCATTTTTTCAAGCTCTCCCAGGAAGAAACTGTGTTCTGCAACAACCTGGTCAATCTGGGGATTACTTTTTCGAAGTTCTTCGAAAAATGCTTTCTCTTCAGGATTCATTTCGTCCTTCCTATATCTTTCAATGGCATCAAGAAGTAAATTGTCGTCCATCCTACCCTCCGTTTTTATATTGTGAAAAGAATATTTTTTTCAACCTGTTCAGACATTTATATTTTTGTGTCTTAGCATTGTCAGCATTTGTGTAGTCAAAGGCTTCAGCAATTTCCGGCATTGTTTTTTTCTCTATATAGAACGCTTCCAATATTCCTTTGCAAGGTTCACCAATCTTTGACAGCGCCTTTTCCATCAGGTGCATTTCAGCATTTTGTTTTTCATAGGCCTCAATTTCATCATCTACAGATACGGTTTCTTTCAAATTATCAGTTACATCATTATACTTATTCTCCCGTTGCAGCTTTTTAAGCCAAAGCCGCCGGCTTACAGAATATAAGAAAGTTTTTACCTGGCATGTTAAAACAAAAGAATCCAGTTTGGCTTTCTGAAAAAGTACGATCATCGCTTCCTGGAAAATATCTTTTGCGTCATCAGCATATCCATTATTCTTTAAAATGAACGCCTGAATGGTTGGAAAATTTTCCCTGTATATTTTTTCAATTGCAATCCTGTCGTTAGAAACAAGGGCTTCCAATAGCTGTTTCTCCTGCTCATATATATTCACTAGGCTGTAATTAATACGAATAATGTGGAAAAGTAACCCAAAATAAAATTGAAATTATTTTTTTACAATGGGTTACCTTATTGATTTTCGGGAATAAACATAAAATAAATCATAAAAATCTAAATTAAACAAAATGAAAAAAGTATTATTTGTTCTTGCCGCTTCTGCATTTCTTGCCGCTTGTGGCGACAGCGCTACATCTTCAGAAACAACTGTAGATTCAACAGCAACAATGTCAAGCGACACAACTATGATGACACCTGCTCCTGCTGA
>JBBSBD010000383.1:0-5067 GCA_038251675.1 Chitinophagales bacterium
CCTGTTTTTGGAAATACTACCATTTTGTTATTATCACTTCGGCCAGCCCAATGTGAATCACTTTTTTTTGAATTCCCCTCAATTAATACTTTATGCATTTTGCCTATTTCCTTTTGCATTCCTTTAAGTGAATAGGTACGGTGCAAATCCACAATTTCCTGCAGTCTTCTCTTTTTTATTTCCAAAGCAACATCATCTTCAAAACGCCTTTCAGCAAGAGTTCCGGGCCGCTCAGAATAGTAGTACATATAAGCAAGCTCATATTCACAATACTGCATAAGGTTTAGTGTTTCCTTATGGTCTTCTTCAGTTTCTGTACAAAAACCGCTGATCGTATCAGTTGAAATTCCGCATCCAGGCAACAATTCACGTATCCTGTTCACTTTTGAGATATACCAGTCCCGGGTGTACGTGCGGTTCATTAGTTGTAATATTCTGGTGCTTCCGCTTTGTACCGGCAGGTGAATATATTTGCAAATATTTTCATGCCTGGCCATTGTAAAAAGCACCTGGTCCGTTATGTCTTTAGGATGAGATGTGGAGAATCGTACCCTTAATAACGGAGAAACCAATGCAACTTTTTCCAGCAGGTTTGCAAAGGAAACGGCCTTATCTGCATCTCCACCGGCAGGCGAAACCTGCCATGAATAACTGTCCACATTTTGCCCGAGTAATGTCACTTCCCTGAACCCTTCTTCAAATAATTGGCTGCATTCTTTCACAATGGATTGCGGGTCGCGGCTGCGCTCACGGCCGCGGGTAAATGGTACTACACAGAACGAGCACATATTATTGCAGCCACGCATAATACTTACGAAAGCGGTAACTCCATTACTGCTTAATCTTATTGGCGAAATATCCCCGTAGGTTTCTTCACGGCTTAATAAAACGTTCACTCCCTTTTGGCCGCCTTCCGCTTCTTCTATTAATGCCGGCAGCGTTCTGTAAGCGTCAGGGCCCACCACAAGATCAACCAACTTTTCTTCTTCAATAAATTTAAACTTCAACCTTTCTGCCATGCAGCCAAGCACACCTATCAGCAATCCCGGGTTATATTTCTTAACCTTTCTGAATTCGGTAAGTCGCTTCCGGACTGTGAGTTCAGCCTTTTCACGAATAGAGCAGGTGTTAATAAAAATCATATCTGCTTCCTGGAAATGTTGCGTGATTCCAAAGCCCTTGTCCTGCAATATGGAAGCGACTACCTCGCTGTCAGCAAAGTTCATTGCACAACCATAACTTTCTATATAGAATTTTTTGGAGGGCAGGTGGCCATTATGGGAATAGCTTTCCGGAGCAAAAGCTCTTCCCTGCTGCGTTTCATCATGTTTCTTATCCGGCGAAAGACCCACCATTTATTCGTGTTTTTTTAATTGGAAGGCAAAGATAGCAAATTAAAAATTGCGTCAGGATGGCAGAAAGTTAATAAATAATAGAAGTTTTAACCTATGAATTTTGTGAAAGATCAATAACTCGCAGAACAATATTTTCAATGAGCTTTCGCCAATCCCCCGGCAACTATTCGGTTCTATGCGTATTAAAAATGCAAATACCAAAAATACCATGACAATAACCGGCAAGCCCGGAAAAACTATTGGCAAAATAAAGGCAACTATGATATCAATGTAGATTCGATGACCTCAATATCAAAAATTATTTTAGGAAATAAATTTATCCCTGGAAAATGTGAAAACGATAATGTATAGACGGCCAACGGATCATAATTGCTTCGCCGGGGCAAAAGAAAATCTTTTTGCAAGCCAACTTTGCCCTGCAGGTATAATCCAGTTATCGAGCAAATCTTTTTTGGTGAGAATGGTGTTATTGAAATATAAAGTGTCGGCGTTTATTATACCCTTATCAATTTCGTAATTTAAAAGTGAGAGCGGAATGCATTGAATGCGCTCATCGAGGGCAAAAGCAAGAGCTTGCCTGTCGAAAAGTTGTACCTGGTAATCTTCCTCTATATTTTTGATGACTCTTACCGAACTGTCAGTACTGCAACCGCTTACACCCGTTGCAGTTTCATCAGCCATCAATATTATGAACTGGCCAAAAAACAAATTTGCAAAACCCTTTACCGGGTTCCCGTGGCTATTCCAGTTTGACGTAAAATTTTGTAATAGTTCTTCTATCTCGAGGGTTTCGCTTAAAGTAAAACTTCTGTTGCATTGATATACCCATACCCTTGATCGGTCATCAAAATGTTTTGGAATTAAACCCTGGAAATGAAAATTCATATTGCAAAGTTAGGAAGGAATGGTGTATCAAGAATCATGTATCAAGAATCATGTATCCAATTGATCCCATCATCGCTGATCTCATCCTTACGCAGTCCCGAGCTTTCTTAAATAGGCAACATGGGAAATAATTGCGTGGCGCATTTTTGGGTACTCAATATAAGTAAGGCCATATTCCTGGCAGGTACGCCTGATTATTTTGCTGATGGCAGGATAATGAACATGTGAAATTTTTGGAAACAGGTGATGTTCAATCTGGAAGTTCAATCCACCAACAAGCCATGAAATCAACTTATTACCGGTGGCGAAATTAGCAGTTGTTGCAACCTGGTGAATTGCCCATTCATTTTCGATCTTGCCTGTTACCTCACTGGGAACGGGAAAATCGGTGTGCTCTACTGTGTGCGCAAGCTGAAAGACAATACTTATCACAAAGCCGGTAACCATAGTGATTATAAGGAAGCCGGTAAGCCATGTAAGAAAACCTAACAAATAAATAGGCAGCACAACAACCATAGAAATGTAAATGATCTTTGCAGCCCAAAAAGAGATATGTTCTCTCACTGTCATTTTTCTTAGCTCTACCGTACCAATTTTGCGGGAAAAATATTTTTTAAAATCACTCATAAATATCCATACGAGATGAAGAAGTGTATATAAAAACCAAAAATAATAATGTTGAAATTTATGCAACCGCATTTTCTTTTGTGTTATTGCAAACCTAAGCCAGGGACGGGCTTCAATATCATCATCTACGCCGTCGATATTGGTATAAGTGTGGTGAATAATATTATGTTTCATATTCCACATGATGGCGCTTGCTCCCAGGAAGTTGAGGGAAAATCCTGCCATTTTGTTTAAATACTTAAACCTGCTAAAACTTCCGTGGGCCCCGTCGTGCATTACATTAAAACCTATTGCGGCTGTTAATCCACCAAAAACAACACATTCAGGGATAGCAATCCAAAGTATCGGTGTAAAAAACACGAGGTGAATGTACAGTAACACATAACCTACGCAAAACAAAGCTGCTTTTAGGAGCAACGCAGTATTCCCGGTCATGGGTCTTTTGTGGTCAACGAAGTATTCGTTTACGCGCTTCTTAAGTTCGATATGAAAGTCGCCTTTGCCCTGTAGGAATTTTGGAGTTGCCATTTCTGATTATTTGTATGATAGTAGGATGTGTATTATTAATTATATAGTTTTAGTAGTGCTCTGTTGTAACGCTTATTACTTTTTTTAAGTATCTCTTTGAATAAAAGCGTCCAAAGATTTTACGCCAATCATTTTTTTTGAAATAAAACCTTCAGCATATTTGACGCCGATCATCTTTCCAAACATTTTCGCCCTGTTGATCACACTTTCCAAAAATTCCGGCGATGAAATGTATGTCTGTGGCCCACCCTTACTTAATTCTGCATTAAAAAATTGTGTTGCAAAAGCATTGATCGATTCAATTTTTTTATCAAACACTTCTGACACATCTATCACAAAATTTGGCGTAAGGTAGCGGTCCTGGATATAATGAAAAATATACTTTGGCCGCCATGCATTCTGCTCTTCATCTTTGTCCCCATTTGTTTTAATCTTTTGCAAGCCCGACAAAAATACCGCGTCGTTTACAAGTTCCGCGGACCTTCCATGATCAGGATGCCTGTCTTCGGGGGCATTGCACAAAATAACTTCCGGCTTATACTTCCTGATGGCCCTGATTATTTTCAACTGGTTTTGTTCATCGTTCCTGAAAAACCCATCTGCCATTTCGAGATTTTCCCTTGTATCTACGCCAAGAATCTTTGCAGAGTTTGCCGCTTCTTCCTTTCTTGTTTCGGCTGTACCGCGTGTGCCTAATTCGCCTTGCGTGAGATCAATAATGCCAACTTTTTTTCCATTGTTTTTTTCAACGAGCAAAGTTCCAGCACAACTTAGTTCTATATCATCCGGATGCACACCAAAGGCGATAAGATCCAATTTCATTTATAATAATATAATAAAAAAATCTTGAAAGTGTTAATAAAAAATCAAAAGCACCGCGAAGATAAGCTAAAAACTCACCGCATTACGGGTTTTAGGGAATAAATGTGATATGAAAATTCAATCTTATAATTGAAAAGTAAGATCATCCGGGATAGCCATACATTCGTCTTACCTCTTTTACGATGGCTTCCATTTCAGCATCTTTTCCAAAAGGATCATAGGGTTGTTTAAGGTCACTACCGAAGAAGAAGGCCACAGTTTGCCAGAAGCGGGCGGTGAACCCACCTTTTAGTTCTTTAAGAATGTCGTAACAATTAGTGCCGCCGCTTTCCCGGTTAATTAGCTTCATAAGCACTTTCCCCTGGTAAACCGACAGATTTGTTAAGGGCTCGGTAAATTCCTTTTTTAGTTCCTTCTCACGGCTGTTTATATACGCCGAAATGAATTTCTTATCTGTACTGGTTGCAATATGCTTTTCAATATCATTAAAAACAAGGCCGGCGCGTTTCGCATAAGGGTAGGTGACATATATCGCATTTCTAAGCCTTGTCCACCGTTCCTTATTACTAAATTTACTTTTCCCCCACACATAAACTCCCGCAAGCGTTTTAGCTTCAATCGTGTCCCCTTCATATACTACAGCTACGCTCACAATAGTATCATTAATGCTATAAGTTGATTGGGCCTTTGCATGGTTGCCCAATGAAGTGAGAATCATCAAAAGCAATGGAAGAGCTAAAAGTTTATATGTAAGCCCGGTACGCATTCAATTGTAAATTTAAATGGAAAATGTATGTAAGCAAATATTCTGCTGTAAAAGATTGGCAAAATTATTATAGTACGCCGGAGA
>JBBSBD010000384.1:0-5032 GCA_038251675.1 Chitinophagales bacterium
AAGCAACTCGCGGATTTGCCCCTCCGACCTGCGCCTGATTTTTATGCAATTCTTCATGTAAATTTGGTTGCTGATAAATCAAATGGCAAATTTAGAATAGGCTGATGTCAGAAACAATCCGTGGCTATCTCGGGGGTTAACTATAATTCAAAGTCTGTTATACATCGGTGTTTCACGCAACTCGTTTTAGTGGATAGTTAATGCGGTGAAAACCCCGCTGGAACGTTGAGCTTATCTTGAGTCTTTACTTTTATTTTCCGGAACTTTATTTTGACAATTAAGTTTATAAACAAAATTTTCTAATAAACGGTAATTATATAATGACCGCCAAATCCTTTTATTTATCTATTCTATTACCCAAAAATTTTCCGATTTGGATAGTGTTATTAAATTATGTAAGTCTTAGTGGAATTTTACTTTATCCAATTACAGCTTTAGCTAATTATGCAAGGTCTGGCGACTATTCTTTCTACCAGCCGACAAGGTTAGAATATTTAATTATTTACACTTATCCTGCTATCTTAATATTAATGACTTGGTTGAGCTACAAAATATTTAGAATTAGCAAAATCATTTCTGCAATTCTTCCAATCATGGTAATAATATTTTATTGGCATTTAATACAATCTGGACTTTTCTTTAAAATTATTCCAACTCATATTTGGTAATTAGTCTTATTTGTAAGCTGCCATTTTATAGCGACGCCCTGCAAACATTCAACATTCCGACTTAAATGGACATCAATATTTTTGTGTCCCAGCGGGTTTTTCATTTTCATTATAAATTCACGAATAAAAAATAATCTTGCGAAAATGAAACCCCGATGCTTGCAGGAAGTTGAAATTATAGTTACGGTTGTTCCTTCAATTATTAAGCATTTTGAGGAAAACACCATAAGATTTTGTAGGTTGAGTTTATTATAATTCAAAGTCTCTTATACATCGGGGTTTCACGCAACTCGTTTTATTGGAATTAATGTGGTGAAAACCCCGCTGGGACGTTGTTGGCTGCTATATTTTGACAACACATCAATATCAACCGACCAACAAATTATTACCTTTGGCTTTTTAATTAAACAATGGCGGACGAAATAAAAAAACTGAAATTCAAACAAAATGCACCACTTCAAATTGAGGTAGTTCCATTAGACAGTTTGACCAAAGTAAATAAAGCTCATTTAATAACACCACACCGCACTAATTTTTACCACGTCTTTCTCTTTGAAAATTGTCAACCGACGCACTATGTGGATTTTGAAAAAATAAAAATACAACCCTATACTTTACTGTTTATTGACAAGGACAGAGTGCATCAGTTTGACCGACTATTAAACTATGAAGGACGAGTACTCATTTTTACAGACGACTTTTTCCAGGACACCAAATTTTTAAGGAGTTCCATTTTATTCAATGACCTTGCCAATCAGGCAACCATAAAACTGACCCAGGAAACCATAAAAGGATTTGTAACAATCTGCGATAGTATTACAGAAGAATTGAGTTTGCCAAATGACATTACAAAACAAATTGTTCTCAAAAATCATTTGCACAATTTTTTATTGTTAGCTGAAAGGGAAAAACGGAAACAAGGTTTTGGAGACGTAAAAAAAGGTGCTGACCTTGACTATACTTTGCTTTTCCGGGATTTATTAGAAACTAATTTCACAAAACTGAAAGCAGTAAATGACTATTCTTCTCAACTTTTCATTTCAGAAAAGCGACTTGGGCAAGCCACTTCAAAAATTTTAGGAAAAACGCCAAAAGAAATCATCAACGAGAGAATACTATTAGAGGCAAAGAGACTATTAGTTTACAGCCATCGTTCTATTAAAGAAATTGGTCAAGATTTAGGCTTTGAAGACCCCGCTTACTTTGTCCGATATTTCAAAAAAAACACCGAAACTACTCCCGTAGAATTTCGGGAAAAATACCTTTCTAAATAAACTTTCCCACTTGTCCGCCTTAGGCGGAAAAGTGCCATACAAAGGCTGTTTTGTCCATTGTTCAAAATTTGAAGTCGTTTCATCTTTGCACCATCATTATTAACAATTCAAAAATTAATACAAATGGACAAAAACAGAGAAACGTTAATTGCTTTTTATAGAAAAGCATTAACTGGAAACACTGAAACCGGGCCAGCGGAAGTATTAAACCCAATTTTAGCCGAAGGTTTCATCTCTTATGGTTCGGTAGATAGCAAAGGAAAAGATGGCTTGATAGGAATGCTGAATTTTTTCTGGCAATTAGTACCAGATTTGAAATGGGAACCACAAGAGTTACTGAACGATGGTGATAAATATGTGGTTCGCAGCAAAGCCACAGGAACACCAAACGGAGATTTTATGGGTTTGCCAACTGATGGCTCTAAGTCATTTGACATTATGACGATTGATATTCATAAACTCGTGGACGGTAAAATTGTAGAAATTCATCACTTGGAAGATTGGGGAACAGCTATGAAACAATTAAAATCGTAAAACTATGAGCAAAGCATTAGAGCCAAAAGCTGGCGACAAAAAAATTCAAATCATTGCTTACGTTTTAGGCGTGGCACACTTAATTTTTGGCATTACCAAATTAATTGGTCAGGCAGATTTGACAAAAGAGTTTACAGATGTATGGCATTTTCCTTTATGGTTTATGAACTTCGTAGGCGTGGCACAAGTATTGGGCGGAATTGGACTTTTTACTCGTCAGTTGCGGATGCCTGCATCTTTGGCAATGGCATTGCTTATGATTGGAGCAATTGTAACTACCATCATTTCAGGTCAAATTCCTAATGTAATTATTTGCCTTGTTGTGTTAGTGTTATGCCTTACAACTTTTATTGCTCGTCTTAAAGACCTGGCCATTGAATTGGCGATGGCGCAAGGTTATACTAAGACCGATTAAATAGATGAGAAAAGTAATTACAATGTGTGTTTTTTGCATAGCATTTATGTTCAATTCAAAGACGCAAGCACAACAACAAACAACAAAAATGGAATACATCGAAATAGCCAAATTTAAACTAAAAGAAGGCTTTACCGATACTGAATTTTTGGAAGCCGAAAAGTTGCTTCGCAATGGTGAAATAAAAACCTTCGGTGGATATATTGGAAGAAACCTATACAAAGATTCGGAAAAAAATTGGGTTATTATACTAAAAACAACCGACAAAAAATCTATGGATACTTTGTTGCAACGATTAAAAGAAAAATTGCCAGACAGTTTTAAACCCTATGCTTCAATGATAGATTTTAGCACTATCAGAATGGAGTTTTACCAGGAACAAAACATTAATTAACGATTTTAAAAATCAAAAAAATGAATAAAATAAAATTTTTCATCACCGTATTTGCAATGCTAATGACAGTTTCATTTGCCTTTGCGCAATCTAATCACAAATCAAAAAAACACAATAAAATGGAGGTGAAATCAATGTATGTAGAAACAGGAAAAATGAAACTTAAAGAAGGTGTTTCAGACCAACAATTTATAGAAATTGAACGCAACATTCGTAATGGAAAAATTAAAAATCAACCAGGTTTCATAAGCCGGGAATTTGGAAAAGATACAGACGGTTTTTGGCATTTCAGAATTTGTTGGACAAACAAAGAATCGGGAGACGCCTGGACACCCATTTTTCAGCAAGACCCAAATGGTCAGGCAATGATGAATGCTTTGGATTTTAGCAGTGTAAGACAAGAGCATTACACAGTTATAAACCCCTAAATAAAATTAAAACCGCTGTAAAGTTTCTCGTTTTCGGACAAGGAACTTTTTTGTATTTTATCGACTTGAAAATGGAACAGAAAAGCACTACGCCTCGTAGAGTAAGCAATGTGTCCCGGCGGGTTTTTCATTTTCATAATAAATTCACGAATAAAAAAAATCTTAAGAAAATGAAAACTCGATACTTGGAAGAAGTTGAAATTATAGTTATGGTGTTCCTTCCATTATTAAGCATTTTGAGCCAACACCATAAGATTTTGTAGGTTGAGTTTATTATAATTCAAAGTCTCTTATACATCGGGGTTTCACGCAAATCATTTTATTGGATAATTAATGCGGTGAAAACCCCGCTGGGACGTTGATGGAAATATACGCTTCAGTCTATAAATGTAATTTTCTCACCTTGCAAACGGTTGAAGTATATGAACATCCGTTTGCAATTAAACAAAGTATAAGTGAAAAAAAATGTGTTTTTGATAAAAATAATTTGCCCTATTTCAAAAAGAAAGGAAATGACAGAGGTAAAAACATAATCAACAAAGGCCTTTGCTTACTATGGTTTGGTCTTTGCTTAAGAAACATAAGCTCATGTAGAACACGCAAAGGTGATTGTCTATGACGCAGACAGCCATGCGTAAAACGAAAAGCATCCATGTTTAAGTAACACAGGCCTTTGCATAAGATGTTTGCCTCCATGTATATCACGCAAAGCATTATGTTTAATACAAGTTGGGCAATGTTTCTAAAAAAAAGGTGTGATTTAACTTGTCACCCCCGGAATTTCTTACCCCTGGTTTGTATGGGCACCATCCCCGGCGGTGGCTTATTTCGTCCGCCTCCAGGGATTGTAACAAGGCACCGAAGTGCTGCGCCGGCAACGCAGATCGCCGCTGCTTTTTATCTTTGCGGGGCCTCAACACATTTTTTTTATTGATTACATTTAAGAATGGAAACCGTAAAACTTACTGCCTTAAGGCATAGAGAAACAGACTGCATTGGCATATATACCCCCCAAAGCCGCCTCCCTTCAGGCGAATCGCTCAATTATTATTTTCAAAAGAAGGCCGGAGCGTGGTGGAGCCGCACAAATAAGTGTTGGTATGTTACCTGTACCGAAAAAAATTACGAACTGCTGGCCAAAGTTTTGAAAGGGAAAGCGGTGTTGGAAGTGGGAGAACTGTAAGGCTCGCCCATTAGTATATGTGTTTGAGGGGATGGAGCCGGGGAAATCATACAGCCACAGAAGTGCGCAAAAAGTATTTCAAATGGCGAAGGAGAAGGCACGTATCCAAAAAGAAATAAGCTTCCACGGCTTGCGT
>JBBSBD010000385.1:0-5015 GCA_038251675.1 Chitinophagales bacterium
AGAAGACATGGCTAAATTTTGAACAGGTTGGCGTAAGAAGTATTAACAAATGAAATTGTGCTTTAGGATCACTGATATTTAATGGAGTAAAGTGAAATAATATTCGGGTAACTTATGTGAAGTTTTATTGTGATTTGTTATAAGACATTAGTGGAAAAATTAACAGCTTGGAATTAAAAAATATTAACCTGTATTGAAAATTTGGTAAAGGGCAAGGTTAGAGGACTCATGAAACTACTGGATTAATAGCGAATTGAAATTGAAAAAAAATATCATACTCTGAGGAAAAACATTGAATTGCTTAACCGGTTTTTTTAAATGCCAGCAAAGAATTTGAAAATTCCTTTTTCATCTCATTTTCAAAACTGTCCAAATAGCTTTCTGTTGTCCTTACGTCAGAGTGACCAAGCGCCTCAGAAATAAACTCAATACTGGCTCCCGAGCGTTTTAAAACTGTGGAAAAAGAATGCCTGGCACTATAAGTCGTAATATCGCTATTGATACCCGTTTCAGCAGCAATTGATCGTACCCCGCTATTTACATCTCTTGTAAATTCTTTAATTCGATCCCTTTGCTGTGTAGGTGTCAGTCCTTCCTTTAAAATAGGGAAAACATAGTTTTCCCTATGCTTGTCCCAGTTACTCCATTTTGTTATAATTGATTTTAAATCATCATTTATGTAGACGGTTATTACCTTTGGATTGCTCCGGTGGCTTCTAAGAGTCTTAGCCCTTTCAAATGTTATAAAATCCCCGTCTATATTCTTAAACTTAAGTAGTGCGATATCTTTCATGTTCATACCATTAGCGAAGTAACTAAATAGCCAAAAGGCTTGACCTTTTGCTATCATTCCTTTATCCTTTTCTGTCTGATAATAGTAAATCTTACTTATATCTTCTAGGCTTAGAGCTTTCTTTACATTTTTGCTTACGGGTAATTGATAATTTCTTTTTCCAAAGGGATAATAATCCCGGGAAATTATTTTGCGATAGATAGCTTCATTAAGTATTGCTCGCAGACACCTACAATAAATTCCAACCGTTGTTATTGAAAGTCTTCTATTAAGCATCCACTCTTCGTATTGATACAGAAAAACATCGTTGATGTCTTCATACCTCAAATTTTTCTTAAATGATCGTAGACTGCTAATGCTACTTTGATAATTATCGGCCGTTCCAACCCTACCTTGTGCTTTTAATTTTGCAATTGTTTCATTAAAGAGCTGTTCAACATAAGTTTCATCATATGTTTTCTGGTTGAATCTTTCACTAAAAACAGGAAAATTAAATGGCTTAATAGTCTTTATTAAAAAGTTGGCTTTGGATTCCAATTCAATAAGTTCATTCTTAATCGAAATTAATTCCTGTCCGATACGCCTTGATGATAGTTTGTGATAATTCTCTTTCGAGAGTTCAATTCCGGTTTCAAAATATTTTGACCTTCGATTGTAAGTAATCCTTAATTTCACAGGATACAAACCGTTGTTTTTCATTCTTCGTAAATCGTGGAAAATGTTTACTGTAATCATGAATAAAAATTATTATTGTTGAAAAAAGATGACTTAAAATTCGCAGAATTAAGGCTAAAAAATTTGCAAACAATTTGCAAACAAATGTACATAAAATGCGAATAATTTGGGTAAGGCTTAAAAGATTATTTTTAATAAAAGCCTTTACTGACGGGCGTTTCGGGAAAGTAAAGTAAGGATGGGTATAAGTAAAAAAAGTGGATTTTAAATCTCATAATCAGGTGGTCCTAGGTTCAAATCCTAGTGGGCCCACAAAAATGAAGTTTTCAAGTAAAGCCTGCAATAGTTTGCAGGCTTCATTGTTTAACCTTTCTTTAACCATGTAACAAATACTTTTGCCACTTTAACCAGACTTTATGAAGAAAATTGTTTTAGTAGTTTCATGTTGCCTTCTTTTTACGTTCGCCTTCTCACAAGACACTTCCTACATGGCTCCTGCGACCCCTAAAGTAATTAAATTACCAAATCGTTCTGGTGATCACCTGATGATACAGCTTTCATCAGACCATTGGACAGGAATGCCGGACAGTGTCAGCAGCCATCAGCAAGGTTTATCAAGGGGTTTCAATGCATATATTATGCTTGATAAGCCTTTCAGATCTTCACCGAAATATAGCATAGGTATTGGAGTAGGAATAGGAACAAGCAATATTTTTTTTAAGAGGGTAAATATCGATTTAAAAGCAGGTGGTGCCCGACTGCCATTTACTGCGTTAGATTCAACAAATCATTTTAAAAAGTATAAGCTTACTACGGCGTTTGTTGAGGTTCCCCTTGAATTTAGATATACTTCCAAGCCTCTGCAACCCAACAAAAGCTTTAAGATTGCTTTGGGTGCCAAAGTAGGAGCTATCGTAAATGCGCACACGAAAGGCAAAGATTTGCAGGATAAGAATAACAATAGTTTAAACTCCTACACTGAAAAAGAAATCGGCAGACGCCTCATAAACGGCACACGCTTTATGGGAACCGCAAGGATTGGATACGGCATCATATCAATTTTTGGCGCTTATCAACTTAACAATTTGCTGAAAGACGGCGCTGGCGCTAATATAAAGCTGTACCAGGTTGGCCTTACACTTAGCGGCCTCTAACTTTCTTCTCTTCCAACATTTTCTCATATCAGTCTCCCAGAATACCAGATATAGTTACAACGGGATTGGATTGGCTATTTTTGTAAAAACAGTTTTATATTGATCGAAAAGAAAATTAATAATCGAAGCGAGGTTAAAGTTTTACTGGTTGGCTTAATACAAAAAGAACAAACAGAAGCATTGGCGACGGAATATATGGAGGAACTAAATTTCCTTGCCGAAACTGCCGGTGCAAAAGCAGTTAAATCTTTTACACAAAGACTGGGACATCCGGATAGCAAAACTTTTGTTGGTAAGGGAAAGCTGGAAGAAATAAAAAATTACATTGCGGGCAAAAATATTGAGTTGGTCATTTTTGATGACGAACTCACCGGCTCACAGATCAAGAACATAGAAAAAGAGCTGCAGGTAACCACTATTGACAGGAGCGATCTCATTCTTGACATATTCGCATCAAGGGCAAAAACGGCACAAGCTAAAGTACAGGTGGAGCTTGCTCAATACCAATATCTTTTACCCAGGCTTAAGGGAATGTGGAAACACCTTGAAAGACAAGGAGGCGGAATAGGCACACGGGGACCAGGTGAAACCGAAATTGAAACTGACAGGCGTATCGTAAAGGACAAAATAAGTCTTCTGCGAAAAAGGCTGGCCGAAATTGATAAGCAGGCGTTTACCCAAAGGAAAGACCGCGGTGAATTTATAAGAGTAGCGCTTGTGGGCTACACGAATGTAGGTAAGTCAACCATCATGAACCTTATTAGCAAAAGCGATGTCTTTGCTGAAAATAAGCTCTTTGCAACTCTTGACACCACCACGAGGAAAGTTGTGCTGGGGCACACTCCTTTTTTATTAAGCGATACTGTTGGGTTTATAAGAAAACTCCCTCACCATCTTATAGAGAGTTTTAAAAGTACGCTGGATGAAGTAAGAGAAGCAGACATACTCTTACATGTTGTCGACATCTCACATCCGCAATTTGAAGAGCAATTAACAGTTGTTAAAAATACATTACAAGAACTTAATAGTGGCGAAAAACCTACAATTACTGTTTTCAATAAAATGGATCAGTATGAAAAAAATACTTTTGATCAATGGCTTGACCCCGAGGTAAAGCAAGATCTTTTGAAAGAATTAAAAGAAAGCTGGCAATTGCAAACGGAGGGGAAATGCGTCTTTATTTCAGCAACCGAAAAAACCAATATCTCTGAGTTCAGGCAACTTATTCTAAATACTATCAGGTCGATGTATCAAATAAAATATCCTTATAAAGTTGAATTTTTTTATTAAGAAATTTAATGAAACATGCGAAAAAATATAAGTGGCATAAAATCGCCCGCGTACCATCCGATCTGACTTTCGGAACAAATAATCTTACTGAAATAGAAGTAGCAGGAAAAAAAATATGCTTAGCCAAAACCAGCAATTCTTTGGCTGCCTGTTCTTCAACATGCCCACACGCCGGAGGAATTATGTGTGAAGGTTTTTTAGATAGTAATGAAAACATTGTATGCCCTATACACAGGTATGTTTTTAGCCTTACAAATGGCCGCGATATAAGTGGCGAGGGGTATTTTCTAAAGACCTATCCCGTCAGGATTGAAGAAGATGGCGTATTTGTGGGGGTTGAAGAAGGAGGGTTGTTAAGCTGGCTAAAATAACCTTAAAACAATTTTTGTAGCAAATCAAAAACCTTTATTTTTGCCACCCGTTTTTAATATAAGATTTCGATAGCACATTTAGCTAAGTTATTCGATAGTACATCCGCAGGATCGCTGGTTCAAACAGCGGAAAAAAGTTGAAACATCTATTCCTCCTTAGCTCAGTTGGTTAGAGCATCTGACTGTTAATCAGAGGGTCATCCGTTCAAGTCGGATAGGGGGAGCTGAAAATCAAAGAGTTATGTTCAAATAATACATAGCTCTTTTTTATTTGCAAGTAATTTGCAAGTAAAATTGATACGAAATTTCCTGATATTTTTTTGAGAGTAGACATTGGGATCACCGCATTTCTCCGAATGAAATTAATTGTGACCCGGACGAATTAAGGTTATTCTTAATTTATTTCACAGACAAAAAGGGAGATACTTCGGGATCGGGAAAATGCATGCAAATGTATTACCCGTCAATATTCATTGCCATTAGCTGTAATCCGGTTACTTTTTGTGAGGAGGTAATCCTCCATTCATGAGCCTCTAAGGCTTTTGTCAAACAGGGGTTGCAAAGCGGATTATTTTTTTATTCCTTCCTTTTTCTTTTCACCAGCAAGCCGATGCATTTTCTCCTGCTCCGCAATTTTACGCTCAGCCTGGATAACCCTATTAGTAAAATTGTTTTTATCTAAAGTATATAAGCTGTCCGTAGAATAAGTAATTTTTAATAAGTTGGCATTGC
>JBBSBD010000386.1:0-4979 GCA_038251675.1 Chitinophagales bacterium
AGAACTTCTCTTTTGAAAAGATAGATACCCATGGAAGCCAGGTAATTTCTGCCAAGGCTCTTCATTGTTGAACCCGTATCGCTGAGCCAATCCGGTAGTTTGTCATAACCGGGTTTTTCGATAAATGAAGTTATTTTTTGCTCTTCATCTGATTTTAAAATTCCAAATTCCGTAGCTTCTTTTTCGGTAACCGGGATGGTCGCAATGGTAATATCGGCGCCATTCTTCTCGTGTGTGCGAAACATACTTCCAAAATCCATTTGATACAACTGATCGCCGGAAAGTATAAGCACATGATCAAAATCATTGTTCTCCAAATGCCTGAGACATTGCCGCACCGCGTCTGCAGTTCCCTGGAACCATTGAGGATTATCGGGTGTTTGTTCCGCTGCCATTATATCAACAAAACCGCTGCTAAATGCGCTGAACTGGTAGGTGTTTTTAATGTGCTTATTTAATGATGCAGAATTGTATTGTGTAAGCACGTATATCCTGTTGATATTCGAATTGATACAATTTGAAATAGGAATATCCACAAGCCGGTATTTACCGGCAATCGGCACTGCGGGCTTACTTCTGTTGGCTGTGAGAGGATACAAGCGTGTGCCTGCACCGCCTCCAAGTACTACTGCTATTAGTGATTTGCTTATCCACATATATTAAAGTTTAAAGGTTTTAAATACTTGATTCTTGATACTTGGTACTTGGTACTTGGTACTTGATACTTAATTCTTGATACCTACATATTATACAACTCAATATACCTTTCTGCACTTTTCTCCCAGCTATTATTTATCTGCATAATCTGTATTCTTATTTCGTTAAATCTTTCCTGCTGCTCGTACAGTTGCAATGACCGGTGAATTGCATTGGTGATTTCGCCTACCGAAGCCACATCAAAACAAATACCGAAGCCACCTTTACCTCCATAATCTTTTACAGTATCTTTTAAGCCACCGGTATTTCTTACAATAGGAATGGTGCCATATCGTAATGCATACATTTGATTAAGGCCGCATGGCTCTACCCTGCTTGGCATCAAAAGATAATCTGCTCCTGCATACATCTGGTGGCTTAATTTTTCATTATAACCTATTTGACAATTATAATAACCAAACAGCATTCCTTTTAAATTTTCCAGTTCCCATTCTACATGTGGATCACCGCTTCCTAATATTAAAAAATTCATTTTGCCTTCCATATAGAAAATAGAATCTCCTATGGCTGCGGGTAAAAGGTCCGCAGCTTTTTCGCCCACGAGCCTTCCAATAAATACAATCAGTGGTTTTGTTTCATCCAGGTTAAACCGGTCGCACAACGCTTTTTTATTTGTTGCTTTTTTAATTTTAATATTTTCTTCACTGAAATTTTCTTCAATGTATGTATCCGTTTCCGGATTCCATACATCAGCATCTATCCCATTCAAAATGCCGAAACACTTCCCTCTCTCGTATTCAAATAACATTTGCAAACCATTGGCGTCGTAACGCAATTCTTCAAGATAGCCGGGACTAACGGTGTTAACTTTGTGTGCGCATTTTATTGCAGATGCAAGTGGGTTAATTGTTTTTTCCCATTCAAGTAAACCCCATTTCAATGAATCCCATTCAGGCAGATAAGAAGATTTCCACCAATCCATCCAACCCTGGTATTGCGCATTATGAATGGTGAGGATGGTTTTAATATACGACAAATGCCGGTAAGCAAAACAATGCTGCATCATAAATGGAATAAGCCCCGCGTGGTAATCGTGAACATGCACAACATCCGGATGATGCTTCCATTTACTTATCCAGTCAACTACTGCAATCTGGAAAGCAGTGAACCTTACGTCATCGTCATCGTAACCATAAATCTTTTCACGGTCAAGTATTCCAAAAATATCAACGAGGTATAAATCGAAACCCAGCTTATTACTTGATTCCTTAATGATGGTATATTCAAAATAATAATGGGCGAGCCCAAATGCGCCCTTGTGTACTACATCAAAACTATTCTCATTTAAAAATTTCGTGCGGTACATAGGCATTACCACTTTTGCAAGATGCCCGAGCTTGTTTTGGTATTTTGGCAAAGCGCCTACAACATCGCCAAGGCCGCCGGCTTTAGCAACTGGATAACATTCTGCGCTTACGTGAATTATTTCCATATACAAATAAAAGGTGCTTCAAATTAAGCATCATTTTCCTATTAAAAAATTATTAATGAAAATTGATACCTTGAAAAATTTCATCTACTTTCAAGCTTAAAAAAAATTACGATGGCTACTCCAACAATGAATGTTCCTATCCCGAAAGTTACCGGAGGCAAATTCGTCCCTACGAATTATGGTGCACTAAGCACTTTAATTGTAGTGTTTTTCTTCTGGGGTTTTATAGCCGCAGGCAACAGTGTATTTATTCCATTTTGCAAACACTATTTTAGCCTGGATCAGTTTCAGAGCCAGCTCATTGATTTTGCTTTCTACCTGGCTTATTACCTGGGGGCGTTAGCGCTATTTGCATACGGAGCTTTTGGTGGAAAAGACCTTGTAGCAAAATGGGGTTATAAGAAAAGTATTGTATATGGTTTACTCTTCTCTGCCCTGGGCGCTGTTGCAATGATTATTGCAGTTAATGCCAACACTTTTACAGGAATGCTTGTTGGCCTTTTTATTGTTGCCTTAGGTTTTTCATTGCAGCAAACGGCGGCGCAACCATTTGCCATCATGTTGGGTGATCCTTCAACTGGCACCGGACGTGTAAATCTTGGCGGCGGCGTTAACTCTTTTGGAACCATGATAGGCCCGCTTGTTGTTGCATTTGCATTGTTTGGAACTACGGCTACTATTACCGATGACCAGATTGCAGGCCTTGGGTTGAGCAAAGTAATTGTTCTGTACACTTGCGTGGGAATACTCTTTGTGGGAGCAGCGGCTCTGTTTTATTTTTCTAAGAAAGTTCCCGCAGGAATATCAACGGAAAAAACGGAGAAAGCAAATAAAGCTCTTTATTCATTATTGATAATGACAGGCCTTTTGATAATTATGTTTGTTCCTGTATTTGACAGTTACAAAACGGACATAACTACTTTAACTGCTGCCGAACAGCACGACCTGGAAACATACCGTATGAAATGGCTGTTTGGAGCGCTGATAGTGGTCGTACTCAGTTTGCTTATTTCAAATATAAGTGCCAGGAAAAATCCTGATGGCTGGGGCGCTATGAAATATCCTCAACTGGTGCTGGGTATGTTGGCACTTTTTGTTTATGTGGGAGCAGAGGTTACCATTGTGAGCAACCTGAGTGAATTATTAAAGCAACCAGATTTTGGTGGTTTTCAATCATCGCAGGCTGCTGTATTTGTTTCGATGTATTGGGGCAGTTTGATGATAGGGCGGTGGGTTGGTTCAATTACTGCATTCGATCTGAAACCCGCTACCAAACAACTACTCACATTTATTGTACCGTTAGTTGCCTTTGTAATCGTGCTGGCTGTTAATGCCATCTCAAAGCATGATGTAAAAATACTCTACTACTATATTATATGTGTACTCATTCAAATAGGCGCATTTTATGTTAGTAAAGAAAAACCGGCAAGAACACTTTTGATATTTGGATTATTAGGTATGACTGGTATGCTTATTGGTTTGTTCAGCACAGGAACTCTTGCGATATACGCATTTTTAAGTGGTGGCTTATTTTGTTCCATCATGTGGCCGGCTATCTTTACTTTATCAGTAGCGGGGCTCGGAAAATATACCACGCAGGGATCAGCCTTTTTAATTATGATGATATTAGGTGGAGGTATAATCCCTCCTATCCAAGGTAAGCTGGCAGATTTTCTTCAATCCAAAAGCGATATTGTTGGATATGGTATTCATCAGTCCTATTGGGTTGCGGTTGCCTGTTTTGCGTACATTACATTTTTTGCTTTTATAGTTAAGGGAATTTTAAAAAGGCAGGGAATAGATTACGAAACACCGGTAGAAGATGTGAGCGAAATCAGTTCGCCCGAAGGAGCCTTTGAAAACCAGCCAGCATAAAGCGAAATAGTAAAATTTTATTAATGAGTACGAGCGTAAAAAAAATTGTTACAGAACCACCATTGGAATATGCCCTTGGAATAGATATTGGAGGAACATCAGCAAAATTTGGCATTGTTAATCATCGCGGTGTAATTACAAATCGCGGAGACATTCCCACCAATAAACATAGTGATGTAGAAATATTTATTGACGAATTGTATGAGGAGATAAAACCCGCAATTAAAGAAGTTGGAGGGGAAAGTATGATTAGGGGAATAGGGGTAGGTGCACCAAATGGTAACTACTACAGTGGCACCATTGAATATGCGCCAAACCTGCTTTGGAAAGGAATTATTCCCCTTGCAAAACTTATTACTAAAAAGTTTAAGAAACCATGCTCGCTCACCAATGATGCAAACGCAGCAGCAGTTGGTGAAATGATGTACGGCGCCGCAAGAGGTATGAAAGACTTTATCATGATTACATTAGGTACCGGCGTAGGAAGTGGCATCGTTGCAAATGGCCATTTGATTCTCGGGCACAATGGTTTTGCCGGCGAATTAGGCCACACTATTATACGCCCGGGAGGCCGCCTTCACAAGGGAACCGGTATGAGAGGCAGCCTTGAAACGTATGCATCTGCAACTGGAATTTCCTTTACTGCTAAAGAAATGCTTAACGAAAGACTAAATGAAGAAAGCCTTCTCAGGAAACTCGTACACAAAGATATCACTGCAAAACAGATTTATGACGCGGCGCTAAAAGGAGACAATATCGCTAAGGAAGTTTTTAAATATACCGGGGAAATATTAGGTGAAGCACTCGCAAATTTTGTAATGTTCTCTTCGCCAGAAGCAATCATATTATTTGGTGGTGTAATAAAGGCAGGCAAGTTCTTAATGGATCCCGTTAAGGAAAGCATGGAAAAGAACCTGCTGCCTATATTTCAAAATAAAGTAAAATTATTATTTAG
>JBBSBD010000387.1:0-4973 GCA_038251675.1 Chitinophagales bacterium
ATAAAAAGAAGGGAAAGTGACCTTGTAAATTTTTTCTTTTTGAAAAATAATAATACATCAAGAACAGGCCTCATCTATTTCAAAAGATTAAAGGATCGTTCTTTTTTCAACTACATAAATAAAATAATTTTCAGCGGCCTTGTTACAAGCACCGGGGCGAAGAATAATAACCGGTATATAAAGCAACTTAAGAAAGATAGTGTAGAAAACCAGGGACCATAAACTGCATCAAATACATTTAATAAAACCAGCTTCAATGTTACTTTGAATAAGCTTTCAACTTCTGTTTTGATGTACCCAATCCATCAATGCCTAATTCCATCACGTCACCATCTTTCAAATAAAGCGGCGGATTCATACCCAATCCGACACCGGCGGGAGTACCGGTAGAAATAACATCGCCGGGTAGCAGCGACATAAATTGGCTTAAGTAAGAAATAATAAAAGGTATGTTGAAAATTAAGTTTGAGGTATTACCATCCTGCATTGTTTTACCATTAAGTGTTAGCCACAGGCGCAGGTTATTTAAGTCGGGTATTTCATCTTTGGTTGCCATAAAAGGGCCAAGCGGCGCAAAGGTGTCACAGCTTTTTCCTTTCACCCATTGACCGCCTCTTTCTATTTGAAATTCGCGTTCACTAAGATCATTGTGCAAGCAATAGCCTGCTACATAATCCAGCGCCTCTGCCTCATCCACATAAGATGCTTTTTTACCTATCACTACAGCAAGTTCAACTTCCCAATCTGTCTTATTTGAATTTTTTGGAATAATTACATCGTCATAAGGGCCGCATAATGCAGAGGTTGCTTTAAAAAAAATAATCGGTTCGGTGGGCGTTTTTGCGCCAGTCTCTTTAGCATGGTCCGCATAGTTCAGGCCAATGCAAATAATTTTTGAAGGCCGCGCTACCGGGCTTCCCAGCCTGGCATCTTTCGAAACTTTTGGCAGTTTGTCTTTAGTGGATTCAACAAATTTTTTTAAACGGATCAATCCTTCCGTCTCAAAAAATTGTTCACCATAATCCTCGCCAAATCCTGATGTGTCGTAGAATTCATCATCCATAATGACCCCGGTTTTTTCTTTGTTAATTTCACCAAATCGAATAAGCTTCATGATATTTTTTTTAAATTATTTTTTTAACTGCTAAGATTAACTGCGCCCCCGTCAACCAGGTAATCGCTGCCTGTAATAAAAGATGCTTCATCAGAACATAAAAATAAAACAAGGTTGGCTATTTCTGCCGGCGCACCCATTCGCCCTATCGGCTGGCTCTTCGATAACTTCTCAAAAATCTCTCCTTCCTTGCCAGGATAATTTTTTTTGATAAAATCATCCACGAAGGGTGTATGTACACGGGCAGGAGAAATACAGTTGCAACGAATACCATTATTGATATAATCACGTGCTACCGATAGCGTCATTGCATACACGGCTCCCTTGGTCATAGAGTAAGCAAAGCGATCCTGCAAACCCACATGATTCGCTATCGAAGCAAGGTTGAGGATAACACCGCTTTTATTTTTTGCCATTATTGTCACGGCAGCTTGCATGCAATTATAAACACCTTTTACATTTACATTAAATACGCGGTCAAAATCTGCTTCCGCAGTACTTAATAAATTTCCAATGTGAGAGACACCTGCGCTGTTAACTAAAATATCAACTTTATCCATTTTGCCAAAGATGTCTTTCACCTGCTGCTGATTAGAAACATTGCATACATACATAAATGCATCGCCGCCATCGTTCTTTATTTCGGTAACCGTTGCATTGCATGCTTCTTCAACCAGGTCCAAAACACACACCCTTGCCCCCTGCTTTGCAAACAAGAGCGCAACCGCCCTGCCAATGCCGCTGCCGCTGCCGGTAACCACCGCTATTTTTCCTTTTAAGCCAAACATATATTTATAAAATTATTAAAAGCATTTTTTTCGGTCAGTTTCAAAAAGGTCTTTTCCATTAAACCAAAAAGGTTTCTTCAGAGGCACTTTAAATCAAAACTCTCAAAGAAAACCTTCCTGGTTTTGGCGAACTTCTGAATAACTTAAATTAAGTTTCACGGCCTCTCTCCGCCGCGGCGGAGAGGGGGTTGGAGGTGAGGCACTATTCAGAAATCAGTGAGTTCAAATATACTGTCCATCAATTTCCATTTCTCGCCCTCTGAACTCCCTGGCAAAGGTTGCTGGTATTTCCACATCAGTTTTTCCCATTCCTGCACTTTTGCATTTTCGGAATCTGCCTTCTGTTTTTTTTCAAAACTAAAATTATCATTCACTTCCATTATCATAAATAGCCTGTTTTCAAAACGATAAATCTGCATATTATCAATACCTGCATCTCTAATTGATCTGATAATTTCCGGCGATACTTTTTTATGATGCTCTTCATATTGCCGAATTAGTTCAGGATCATTTTTAAGGTCAAGGGTTAAATAATATCTTTTCATACTAGGCTTTTACTTTATAACCAAATACTCCAAACAGAAATACAAAGACGAAACAAACTAAAGGAACAATATATGAAAATGGTGTTGAGTAAGACGTTGCAATCGTACCCATAACAACAGGTACCAAAGCGCCGCCGACGATTGACATAATAATATAGGATGCCCCTTTTTTAGTATATGATCCCAGGTTCTTTACGCCTAATGCAAATATGGTTGGAAACATGATAGATTCAAAAAAGAAAATAACCATAAGTGAATAAACAGAAATGATTCCCGGTGCAACAACTACAACAAAACATAGCGCTATATTAATAAGTGCATATAACGCAAGCAGTTTATTCGGAGCAATAATTTTCATGAGAGCGGTCCCCGCAAATCGACCGACGGTGAATAAGATAAGGCTCCCCGAAAGAAGATATGAAGCCCGTTCGTTATCAATGCCAAGATTTTTTTCAGTACAATAATTTATAAAAAGTGCAGCAATTCCTACCTGCGCGGCAACACAAAAAAATTGCGCTGCGATTGCCCATACAAAATGGGCGTGCTGAAATAATGTCTTTCCTATATGGCCTTTTTCATCTATCACCAGTTCTTCTTCCTCAACCTCCGGCATGGGCGTTTTGAAAAATAAAAAAGCGACTATCAATACGATCGCTGCGATAGCTATGTACACATATTTTACCGTATCTAATTGGGA
Organism: Chitinophagales bacterium; assembly: GCA_038251675.1. Taxonomy (GTDB): domain Bacteria; phylum Bacteroidota; class Bacteroidia; order Chitinophagales; family Chitinophagaceae; genus Ginsengibacter. The sequence continues at coordinate 3,145 of JBBSBD010000387.1, forward strand.
GGATCCTTCACCTGCTTTAATGCCAAAGAATAATGCCCCGCCAATGATAGGCCCTAAAAACGATCCAACACCATTGAAGCTTTGGGCAAGGTTAAGGCGAAATTCTGATGTTTCAGGTTTTCCTAGAACAGTTATATATGGATTGGCAGCAGTTTCTAAAAATGCTAATCCGCTGGCTAAAACAAACAATGCCAAAAGAAAAAAAGTGAAGCTTTCATATTGAGCTGCCGGGTAAAAGAGAAGCGCCCCGGAGGCGTATAACAATAACCCGGTGATGATTCCTTTTTTGTAACCGGATTTTTGAATGAAATAACCCGCGGGTAATGCAACCAGGAAATAAGCGCCGAAATAAGCAGCCTGTAGTAATGTAGATCGCTGCTTGGTAATGTTCAGCGTGTCCTGGAAATGTTTGTTCAAAACATCCAGTAGCCCATAAGCAAGCCCCCACAATAAAAACAAAGAGGTTACCAAAATGATTGGCAATAAGTAATTTTTATTATTCATATCACAATAGTTCTGGCAATCGTTTAAAATTTTAAAATTGCATTTGGGCAGCCAATATAGGTATAACTATAAAGTATTTTGAAAACCTCGCAGCCAATCACAAATAAAATAGGGAAACCAGTTTGCTATATTACCCAAAAATGCCCATCCATTCAAAAATAAAAAGATGAAACTAAAGTTCAGTATCTCTACAAAATCCGGTGTTTACTTTGAGCAGCGTTTATTTCGGAATATTTCGGACTCAGATGTAACTTACCTAAATGGGAATAGTGTCACGGCTAATTTGCTTTTTTAACAATAAAATTTTCATCAACAATTTATAAATCATCATGAAACAATCAATCACGGCTCTGTGTGTTTTCAGCATAGCAAGCTGGTTTTGTAATACAGTATCCGGCCAGTCAGCAAGTGGCTACCACGTTGCAAAAACATTTCATATAGCCAGCCCGGGCGGATGGGACTATCCTGCAGCGGACGCGGGCTCTAATAAATTATATCTTTCACACGGTGCGCAGGTTAATATTCTCGATAAAGAAACCGGCGATTCGGTCGGAGTTATTTCCAATACCACAGGTGTGCATGGTATCGCTTTCGTGCATTCATTAGGCAAAGGATATACAAGTAACGGCAGGCTCAATAATGTTACAGTTTTCGATCTTGCAACCGGTAATGTTTTAAAGCAAATTTCCACCGGTAAAAATCCCGATTGGATATTCTACGAAACTTTTTCAAAGAAAATAATTACCAGCAATCATTCGGGCGGCGACCTTTCAGTAATTGATCCGGTAAGCGATGAGGTTGTTGCAACAATACCGGTAGTCGGGAATGCCGTTGAAACCATAATGTCGGATAATGCAGGAAAAATATTTGTAAGCGCTGAGGATAAAAGTGAAATAGTTGTGGTAGATATGACAAAGCTCGCTGTAACCGATCACTGGCCACTATCACCAGGAGAAGGCCCGACGGGACTGGCTATTGATGTAGAAACAAAAAGATTATTTTCCGGTTGTGATAAATTATTAATTGTAATGGACGCAACGAACGGAAAGATCGTTGATAAATTACCTATAGGTGACGGATGCGATGGTGTTGCGTTTGATCCCGAAACCAAAATGATTTTTACAGCAAATGGTGAAGGGACTATGACGGTTATTAAAGAAGTATCTGCCAATAAATTTAAGGTAATAGATAATGTACCTACCAAGAGAGGCGCAAGGACCATTACAATAGATGAAAAAACGCATACACTCTATTTGCCCACGGGTGATTATGAGCCCTTGCCCGCAAATGCACCGAAAGGAACAAGACCCAAAATGGTACCGGGA
>JBBSBD010000388.1:0-4972 GCA_038251675.1 Chitinophagales bacterium
TCCTCTCTCATGCGGCGACCACATATTTGGAATTACGTGACCCTGGTCCAAAATTCTGATGTCAACATTTTCAATGCAATTTTTTATTTCCGGGAGTGTTGTGTCTTTAAACATCTTGTCCGTTAGTATTTGTAATGCATCTGGATAACTAAGTGCAGTTACTCCACAGCCAATTTGAACACCAAAAGAAATTACGTCTTTTGTGCGTTCGAATTCAAACCAATATTTAATTAATTGTCTCAAATTCGGGCATTACTTTTCTTCCAATAAAAACAAAATCCACCTCTCACCCCTGCAACTCCATACTCAACCTCGTCTCCTCCAAATCAAGTTCCTTTTCTATTTTACGAACGATCTCTTCGCTTACTTTTCCTTCGCGGGTTAACTGCAACAGCCACCTGCGTTCCACCGATAAAATATCTAATTCCAGTTTTGAATATTCATTAAACACTTCGTTCCCGGCATCGGTATATTTTTCGTTTTTAAAATAATCTCCAGGTAATTCTGTTCGTTGAATTCTTTTGTATTTGGTATCGTATTTTCTTTTCAGGTTAGTTAAAAATTCTTCTTTCACCGATGAAAGATTTTCTTCAATGTGCGTGATAGTATTTTCTATGATTACCGAGCGTGTTTCATATTCTTCAGCCACCAACGAATGGGCTGGCAATTTCAGTCGCCGTATAATTGGCGGCAAATTATGCCCAAGCAAAACTAATGTTGTAAGTATTACACAAAAAGTAAGATAGATGATAAGATCACGCTCGGGAAAAGGAGTGCCATCAGGCAAAAAATTAGGCAGCGCCAAGGCAGCTGCCAGCGATACTACACCACGGATACCGGCAAACCCAAATACCCACATGTTGCCACGATTAAAAGATTCTGTTTCCCTGATGCGCTTACTTAATACACGTGGCAACAGCGCCGCAGGAACCGCAAAAACAAAACGACAAATAATTACCACGAGGCTTACAAACAATCCATAAATAATTAATTCACGCACGGAATACCCTGTAATTCCTTTCATCACTATTTTTAATTGCAAACCAATAAGTATAAAAATAAGCCCGTTAAGAATAAAGGAAACCACATCCCACACCGCATAAATTGTAATGCGCGACTTATTGGTAATAATGGATTCAGAATTATAAGATAAATACAATCCGGTACAAACCACCGCAAGCACGCCCGAGATTTCCAGTTCTTCAGCGATAAGATAAGAGGTGAAGGGGATAATGAAAGTGATGGTAGTTTGAATAACACTATCAACACAAATTCTTTTTAAAATTACTCTCGCGATATATCCAATCAAAAGCCCGGTTGCAATGCTTCCTGCAATTACGATCAAAAAATTTAATCCCGCTTTCCAGAAAATAAAGTTGCCGGCCATCACGGCGCTTATCGCATATTTGTAAGCGACCAATCCGCTTGCATCATTTACCAGGCTTTCTCCTTCAAGTATAGTTACTATTCTTGGCGATAAGTGCAGTTTTTTTGTTATGGACGTCGCAGCTACAGCATCGGTGGGTGAAACTATGGCGCCTAAAAGAAATCCGAGTGGCCAACTGATACCCGGTATAAAATAATGTGCGGCAATTCCCACCATCAAAGTTGTAAAGAACACAAGCACGAACGCTGATAATAGAATAGGCCTTTTAAATTTTTTGAAATTATGCCAGTTCGTTTTCCATGCGGATTCATATAATAATGGTGGTAAAAAAATAAGGAATACAATTTCCGGCCGCAGTGTGATCGCAGGCAAACCGGGTATAACACTGATCAACAGCCCTGTCAAAACGAGAATAATGGGAAAGGGCAAATTATATTTATTGCTTACACCTGCAAGAAAAGTAACACCAAATAATAGCGTGGTTACTAAAATGACATAATTCATATCTGCAAATATTATATGGTATAAGTAAATTTTTTCTATCTTCTATATTTTCTGCCAGCTACGTGTATAAAACCAAATCTAAAGATAAGGCCATGATACAAAATTAAATGTACGTCCATATTCGTTTTTAACTTTGGATATCCCGTTTGCATGCTAAAGTTATTTTTAAAACAGGTGCATGATATGCTACTTTTATAAATATTTTTAAAGCAGGTACTGAAATAAAAATTTAATAATTATGAAACAAGGTTTATTGATAGATATGGATGGCGTTATATATGGCGGTGATGAAATGATACATGGTGCAGATGAATTTATTGCTTACCTATTGAAAAATGATATCCCATTTTTATTTATGACTAATAACAGCCAGCGGACTAAACTTGAAGTGGTGCGTAAATTAAAAAAGCTGGGCATTACCGTAACGGAAGATCATGTATATACAAGCGCAATCGCTACCGGGCAATTTCTTGCAGCCCAGGCTCCTAAAGGAACGGTATATGTTTTAGGCGAAGGTGGTTTGTTGACGAGCCTCCATGACAATGGACTAACTCTTGTTGATTCCGAGCCTGATTTTGTGGTACTTGGAGAAGGAAGAAATTTCACCCTGGAGATGGTACAACGGGCCGTTGATATGATTCTTGGTGGTGCAAAATTTATTACAACCAACCGCGATCCTTCGCCAAAAAAACCGGGATGGAACAACCTGGGTATTGCAGCAACCACTGCAATGATCGAGGAAGCTACGGGCATTAAAGCTTTCCCGATTGGGAAGCCTAGCCCCGTGATGATGCGGTCTGCACGCAAGACCCTTAATCTTGAAACAGCAGATACAACAGTGATTGGAGATACCATGGATACCGATATACAGGGCGGTGTGCAGATGGGTTACAAAACTATTCTTGTTTTATCGGGCATTACAAAAAAAGAAGAATTAAACAACTACGCTTTTAAACCTGATATGATAGTAGGCTCAGTAAAGGATATTAAGTTTCCTTTAAAATGGTGGAAGAAATAAAGTGAAAGAATTTTATTACCAAAAAAAAATATTAAAACCTGCGATAATTGCAGGTTTTAATATTTTTTGATTTAATTTTTTTACCCTGAAGTTTAACGTTTGGTGGTATTGTCCTTCATGCCTGCTGCTTTCTTTACGAGCGATACAAATTCTTTACGGTAACCTTCTATATCATTTCCCAGGGAGGCGTTGGCCATTCTTAAAACCATGTCGTAAGTGCTGTTACCTTTGTATTCACTATTGCGTAGCAACATTGCAAAATCTGCCACTGATGTAGCAAAGCGAAAATTATCCGATGTGTTCTCAATGTCAATTTTATTATCAATGATAGGATGAACGATCAACTCACTCTTATCGCTACCGGGAGCTTTATAGCGAAATTTTACAGTCAGTATTTCACCATTGAAAGAAGAGACGTTTTTGTTTTTATTGTTTTGATATTTCAGCGGGTCAACATTTTTCAAAAATTCAGAATTTACCCCCGCAGGAATTATTTCGTACAGTGCGGTTACAGTATGGCCACTTCCGAGTTCGCCTGCATCTTTTTTATCATCATTGAAATCTTCTTTATTTAAAATACGATTCTCATATCCTATCAACCTGTATCCGGCAACTTTCTCCGGATTAAATTCCAATTGAAGTTTTACATCTTTTGCGATAGTAAAAAGTGTTCCGCCAAATTCATTTACCAAAACTTTTTTTGCTTCATTGATGCCATCTATGTAGGCATGATTGCCGTTACCCTTATCAGCAAGTTGTTGCATTTTACTGTCTTTATAATTGCCCATGCCATAACCGAGTACAGTAAGATAAATTCCCTGGTTGCGTTCTTTCTCGATTAGTCTTACCATATCATCGTCGCTGCTTGCACCCACATTAAAATCTCCATCAGTGCAAAGAATGATGCGGTTGTTTCCTTCCTTCATAAGATTTTGCATGGCAGTTTTATAAGCAAGCTCAATACCGGCCCCCCCTGCGGTAGAGCCACCAGCTTCCAATGCATCAATGGCGGTTTTAATTTTTGTTTTATTGGCGCCACTGGTGGCAGGGAGCACAAGCCCTGCATTGCCTGCGTAAACAACAATTGATATTTTGTCTTCTTCCCGAAGCTGGTCTGTAAGCATTTTCATCGATGCCTTTACAAGCGGCAATTTATTTTCATCCATCATTGAACCGGAAACATCAATTAAGAAAACAAGATTAGATGCGGGCAAATTTTCAACGGGAATGTTTTTTCCCTGCAGTCCAATAAGCACAAGTTTGTTGTCGGGGTTCCATGGGCAATCACTTATTTCTGTATTGATTGAAAAAGGATCTTTTCCTGTTGGCTGCGGGTATTGGTATTTGAAATAATTAATCATCTCTTCAGTACGTACGGCACCGGCAGGAGGCAATTGATTGCTGTTCAGATAGCGGCGCACATTGCTGTACGATGCCGCATCTACGTCTATAGAAAAAGTAGAAAGCGGATCATCGGAGACTTTGTGGAAGCCATTTTCAACAATGTTGGAGTATTCTTCGGTGTTATATTCCTCGTCCGCTCTACCGTTGTATTGAATAGTAGCTGAAGGGGAATAATGCCCACTTACCTTTCTTTTCGCGGATGCATAACCTAACGATTTATCTTCGGTTGGCAAACCAATATCCGTTACGATAATTTCTTCTTCTTTCAAAGAGGAGTCCTGCAAAGCGCTTGTGCCTTGTTTCATAATTACATTGATTACAGTTCTCTTGTTAATTTTTACTTTTTGTGTTTGATAACCTGTCACGGAAAAAATAAGGTAAGCATCTTTCTCATTTACCGTTATTGAATAATTTCCATTTACATCAGCAGTAGTACCAGCTTTGCCGGCTCTCACACTTGCAACTACCGGGTTAGCATTTTCATCTTTGATATTTCCGGTAATCGTGATCTTTGTTTCTCCTCTGAATGCTACAATTAAGATGAACGCAGAGAGAAGTAATAAAATAATTTTTTTCATAAAAACAATTTTTAAGTGATGGGATACGGTAATTCATTTTTAGAATTACGGTTACGAAATATGATTTGTAGATTGGATGCA
>JBBSBD010000389.1:0-4960 GCA_038251675.1 Chitinophagales bacterium
CAAAAACAAAATAAAAAATGGCCATTTTAAATTTTGTACAGCCAGACAAAATCGTTCTTCAGAAAAGTACTGATTTTGAAGCACAATTCGAGTTTCGTCCATTGGAACCAGGCTATGGTGTAACCATTGGCAATGCTTTGCGCAGGGTATTGCTCAATTCATTAGAAGGTTATGCAATAGTGGGTATCAGCATTGCCGGAGCTGACCACGAGTTTGCTACAATTAAAGGAATAACTGAAGATGTAACAGAAATAATTCTTAACCTGAAGCAGGTTCGTTTTAAAAAGAAAACTGACCAGGATGCAGGGACTGAAAAAATAGCACTTTCTTTAAAAAATAAATCAGAGTTTACCGCAGGAATGATTGGCGAAGCATCTCCATCATACGAGGTTATGAACCCGGATTTGCTTATTTGTACAATGGATACATCAGCAAGATTGGAAATAGAAATTACCATTGGTAAAGGCCGCGGTTATGTTCCTGCTGAGGAAAGCAAAGAAAAGAGTTCACATTTTGGCTACATTGCTGTTGATGCTATCTACACTCCAATAAAAAATGTGAAATACAGCATTGAAAATACAAGGGTTGAACAGAGAACGGATTTCGAAAAATTAGTAATGGATGTTACTACCGACGGAACTATTCACCCGGAAGAAGCGGTAAAGCAGGCCTCAAGAATATTGATCCAGCACCTTATGATCATCACTGATGAAAATATCACCTTTGATAATAAAGAAGAGAAGAAGGAAGACCTCGTTGATGAACAAACATTACAACTACGTAAGGTTCTTAAAACGCCACTAGAAGATCTTGACCTTTCTGTAAGAGCATTCAATTGCCTGAAAGCAGCCAAGATTAACTCACTAAGCGAGCTGGTACAATACGAGCAGGAAGACCTGATGAAGTTTAGAAATTTTGGCCAAAAATCTTTGAGTGAAATCGAGCAGGTGTTGAATGAAAGAGGTCTTGGTTTTGGAATGGATCTAAGCAAGCTCAAGCTTGATGATGAATAATATATAAACTACAAATGTTGAATTTTAATTAATTCAACATTTTTTATTAAACAAAGGTTATAATTCCTGACACGGTATAACCTATAAAACAAAAGTCATGCGTCACGGAAATAAGAACAACAATCTAAGCAGAACAGCGAGTCACAGAAAGGCTTTGCTGGGTAACCTGGCAAGCCAGCTATTTCAACATAAAAAGATCGTTACTACGTTGGCGAAGGCGAAAGCCCTGCGTCCTTATGTAGAGCCATTGATTACAAAAGCAAAAGAAAATACCACACATCAGCGAAGGATTGTTTTCAGCCATTTGCAGGATAAGGATGCGGTAAAAGAATTGTTTGATGTAATCAGCGCAAAAACTTCATCACGCCCCGGTGGTTACACACGCGTTATCAAATTAGGAAAGAGAGTGGGAGATAATGCTGAACTGGCAATGATTGAACTGGTGGATTATAACGAGATATACGGTAAAGGAATTGGCGAAGTTGCTACCACAACTAAGAGGACAAGGCGTGCAGGTGGCCGTAAAAAATCTGCATCGGAGGAGGTTGCATCAAAAGCTACTACTGAAGCTACGCCCACAGAAGTAGAAACAAAACCTGCTAAAGAAAAATCAGCCGCGAAAAAAGGTGATGATCTTACTAAAATAGAAGGAGTAGGGCCAAAGGCCGCTGAAGCCTTAGTTGAAGCAGGTATCAAAACATTTGATGAATTATCTAAGAGCACTCCGGAAGATTTAAAAGAAATTCTTGAAAAATCAGAAGGTCATTTTAATGCGGCTGATCCTACAACGTGGCCCGAACAAGCAGAGTTAGCAGCAACAGATAAATGGGACGAGTTAAAAGAACTTCAGGATAAATTAAAAGGTGGAAAAGAAGCTTAATGAATAATCATTCTTATATAATCAGTGTCCCGCAAAGCGGGACATTTTTTTTATCATTTTATTTCTAAGGCGATCAAGGTTATTGTTAGCAAATAATTATTTCACGATCAATGTTTTTAATCACATTTCCTTTTCTTTGCAAAACTTTATAAATGTCTGACACAAATTCTCCGCTGCAAGCAACATTAATTTTAGAAGATGGAAATATTTTCCATGGAAGAGCCTTTGGCAAAAAAGGGACTACTACTGGCGAAATATGCTTTAATACCGGGATGACCGGCTACCAGGAAGTCTTTACCGATCCAAGTTACTATGGGCAGATTGTAATTATGAATAGTGTTCACGTAGGGAACTATGGTGTGAAGGATGGAGATGTAGAAAGTGATTCTGTAAAGGTAAAAGGCATTATAGGAAGAAATCTTGAGCAACAATATTCGCGCTTTGCCGCAAATGACTCTCTTCAGCAATATTTTAAAAAGCAGAACATAGTTTCTATCGATGCTGTTGACACAAGGGCTTTGGTTACACATGTGAGAAGTGATGGCGCAATGAATTGTATTATTTCTTCGGAAATAAGTGATGAAAAAGAACTCAAAAAAATGTTATCGGAAGTGCCATCGATGAAAGGACTTGAGCTGGCTTCGAAAGTTTCCACTAAAGAAAATTATGTAATGGGAGACGAAAAAAGTGATATAAGAATAGCTGTATTGGATTATGGGATTAAGAACAATATTTTGAATTGCTTAATAGAAAGAGGTGCTCATGTAAAAGTTTTCAAAGCAGATACTGACCTAAAAGAACTGGAAGAATTTAAGCCCCACGGCTATTTTATCAGCAATGGTCCCGGCGATCCCCAGCCTATGCAATACGCTGTAAAAACTATTAAGAAAATATTGGATTCCAAAAAACCTCTTTTTGGAATCTGCCTCGGACAACAATTGCTCGCTCTGGCAATAGATGTCCCCACTTTCAAAATGCACCATGGACATCGCGGCCTCAACCACCCGGTAAAAAATATGGTGACAGGAAGGTGTGAAATTACAACTCAAAATCACGGTTTTGGAGTTGATGCCGATGCAGTAAGGGCTAATAAAAATATTGAGATAACGCATGTGAATCTTAACGATAAGTCTATCGAGGGAATTAAATTAAAAGACAGGCCCGCATTTTCAGTTCAGTACCATCCGGAAGCTACACCTGGGCCACATGATAGCAGGTATTTATTTGACCAGTTTTTTGGAATGATTCATGAGAGTAAGTAAGATGATGATTTTTAGATAGTAAACTCAAACGAAAGAATTATGAAAATTGCAATTATTAACGGACCGAATTTAAATCTTTTAGGCACAAGAGAAACAGACATTTATGGGGGTGAATCTTTTGAACATTATTTTAATAAGATCAGGAAAAAATATGAAACCATTGATTTCGATTATTACCAAAGTAATGTTGAAGGTGAATTGATAAATGAATTACAGAGTGCAGGACAAAAGATGGACGGGATAATTTTGAATGCCGGAGGTTATACACATACTTCAATTGCAATCGGCGATGCCATAGCTGCAATAAAAATTCCTGTAGTAGAAGTCCATATTTCCAACATAGAGGCCCGCGAGGAATTCAGAAAAGTCTCACATATTACTGCAAAGTGCGCAGGTACAATTTTCGGTTTTGGTTTAAAGGGATATATGTTGGCTGTGGAGTCTTTTTTGAATAAATAGTATGCCCGAAACCTATTCAGAAAAAATCATTTCCCGTTATAAAGAATTTTAATCCCCGAGGATCCGGGATTAGTTGCAGGTGTGAAATTAAAATTATATTTCTTTTGTAAAGCTTCATCGCCCACGAAGTTGAACTTACAATTTATTGCCACCACACCTTTTGTCACGGCAATGAAATCATTGGCAGGTAAGTTTTCATTTTTAATAATGAAGTCACAGTTTATCAAATGATATCGTTGTGGAATTGAAAGTGAATCCGGGCAAGAAAGTGAAAATAGTTTTTTTACTTTAGAAATAAAAGTACAATTAGTAAAACTCATTCTTTTTACGTTACGACTTTCTACCAAATAATTGCCATAGGTTCTTTTATTATTATAAATTGTATCCTCGAAAAGGCAGTTGTAAAACTTGGTAGCATCATTGTCGTTATCAGAATTATAACCTTCTAGTACTAGGCCGTAAATCTTGCAGTTATTAAATGAATATGCAGGCTTATTAAGCCAAATTGCTCCATTAGTTGATCCCCAAAAATTGCAATTTGTAAATTTGCATTCCTTGCTGTCACCTGCCAGGGCAAGTAGCCCAACACCCGTATTGTCAATAAAATTGCAGCTATCAAAAACACCGTTTTTGATGGGGCCAACTTCTGCTTCTATATCAATACCCGCACCGGGAGGAGAACTAAATTTACTTTTGCCAGTGTGATTGAATTTGGAATTTTTTACATAAATCCCACTTCCCCCGATCCATGAAAATCCTTGTCTGGCGTTATATTCAAATGTGCAGTTGATTATACTAATACTGTCCGGTAAGCCACTTTCTTTATTACCAACGCTAATTCCATCAAGCCCAAAATGGTGTGCATAAACTTTATTGACTTCAATATTTCTGCTATTCAAGATAAACACGCCATAATGTGGAAGCTGTCTGCCTACGTCTCCATATACTCCTCCTAAAATCATGTTTTGATTATTACCATCAAGTGAAAGGTTATAAATTTTTACGTTATTACAATTTTGTAAATAAATGCATGTGCCTGGATTGGCAGCAAAACTAAAGTCTCTAAAAAAATTATTTCCATGATCAAACGCAACTCCTGTTCTGGGCGAAAATGAACCTATACGCAACCCATTTTTATACTTTATAGTTGCGCCAACGGCACCTTCAATACTTAAGTTTTTAATGTTATTGAAATGAAGAATGTCTTCGCCGTCATAGGCGGGTTTTCTTGATTGTCCTCCAGTGAATTTCTGATTTCCAACAACGTAAGTGCCTGTAGAAATAATTAGTTTTCCATAGCCTCCACGTGCGTTGAAATAAGCTTCAGCTTTTTTAAAAGCGGCCTG
>JBBSBD010000390.1:0-4950 GCA_038251675.1 Chitinophagales bacterium
AAATGAAACCCATCACCGAAAACCATATCGAAGCAACAGCGATTGAAATTTTACAATCGCTGGGATGGGAATATATCAACGGCAAAGATATTTCTCCCGAAGGTTTGTTTTGCGAAAGGGAAAGTTTCAGTCAGGTTGTTTTAACTGCACGGTTGCGCAATGCAATCTCCGTTATCAATCCGCATATTCCTGCAGATGCTTTGGATTCAGCTATTCAAAAAATGCTTCGTATTGCATCACCTGAAGTGCTGCACAACAACGAAGAGTTTCATAGGATGCTGGTCGAAAAGGTAAAAATACCTTATCAGCAGGATGGTTATGAGCGAAGTCACGAAGTAGCCTTAATTGATTTCGACAATCCGGCAAACAATCAGTACCTGGTCGTTAATCAGTTTACCATTATCGAAAATAACCACAACAAAAGGCCAGATGTTTTACTGTATGTAAACGGCATTCCTTTGGTGGTCATGGAGTTTAAAAATGCTGCTGATGAAAAAGCGAATATGCTCAGCGCTTTCAAACAGATCCAGACTTACAAAGCTACTATTCCCGGCCTTTTTACATATAACGGGGTTTGTATCATTTCCGATGGCCTCGAATGCAAGGCAGGAAGCCTTTCAGCCGGCTTTGGCCGATATATGGCATGGAAATCATCCGATGGGGAAAAAGATGCATCACGTTTCAAGCCTCAGCTCGTAACACTGCTGAAAGGAATGTTACAGCCCGCAACGCTTCTTGATCTGATACGCAATTGCACGGTCTTTGAAAAAACTAAAAAAGAAGATCTTAAATCCGGTTTAATTCAGGTAGTGACAGAAAAAAAGCTGGCATCGTATCATCAGTATTATGCTGTAAATAAAGCAGTGAAATCCACTATTTCAGCTTCAGGCTTAAATGGTAGTAAGCGTGGGGGAGTGGTTTGGCATACCCAGGGTTCAGGGAAGAGTTTGAGTATGGTTTTTTATGCCGGCAAACTGATCACTGCGCCCGAAATGCAAAATCCAACAATTGTAGTAATAACCGACCGCAACGACCTGGATGATCAGCTCTTCGATACCTTTGCCGCTTCTCGCCAATTGCTGAGGCAGGAACCTGTTCAGGCCGAAAGCCGGGCACACCTTAAAGAACTGTTAAAGGTTGCCAGCGGTGGAATAGTTTTTACTACCATCCAGAAATTCATGCCCGAGAACAACTTGTCAGTTTATGATCAGCTTTCCGGCAGAAAGAACATTATAGTGATTGCTGATGAAGCTCATCGCACTCAATACGGCTTTGAAGCAAAAATTATTGATACAAAGAATACTCTGACCAAAGAAGTCGGTAAGCGGATTGCCTATGGCTTTGCCAAATACATGCGCGATGCCCTGCCCAATGCAACATATATTGGATTTACAGGAACACCAATCGAGGGAACGGATGTAAATACGCCTCAGGTTTTTGGCCAATATGTTGATGTGTACGATATTGCCCAGGCTGTTGCTGATGGATCAACTGTTAAAATATACTACGAAAGTCGCCTGGCAAAAGTTAACCTTGATGAAGAGGGTAGGCGCTTGATTGAAGAATTTGATAGTGAACTGGAACAGGATGAAGAAATTACTGAAAAACAAAAGGCCAAGGCCAAGTGGACAAAGCTGGAAGCCATTGTTGGTAATGCTGATAGAATAAAGAATCTTGCCAAAGATATTGTAACTCACTTTGAGCTACGTCAAACCACTTTCGAAGGCAAGGCAATGGTAGTAGCAATGAGTCGCAGGATTGCTGCAGATATCTATCGCGAAATTATTGCTCTCCGGCCCCAATGGCATGACGATGATCTGGCAAAGGGTGAAATCAAGGTAGTAATGACGGCTGCAAGTTCCGATGGTCCTGAAATAGCCAGACATCATACCTCTAAGCAACAGCGCAGAAGTTTATCCGACCGCATGAAAGATCCTGACGATCCATTGAAAATTGTTATCGTTCGCGACATGTGGTTAACAGGTTTTGATGCACCTTGCCTCACAACAATGTACATCGACAAACCCATGCGGGGCCATAACCTCATGCAATCCATTGCCAGGGTAAACCGGGTTTTCAAAGATAAACCGGGAGGTTTGATTGTGGATTACCTGGGAATAGCCAGTGATCTCAAAAAGGCGCTCTCATTCTATAGCGAAGCAGGTGGTAAAGGCGAACCTGCCGAAACGATAAACAAAGCCCTGGAAGTCTTTATTGAAAAGCTGGAAGTAGTGAGCCAGATGTTTAATGAGAAGAGCTCTACACGCAAGGATATCCTGGTTGAAGAACCGGATGCATATTACGAAAACAGTCTGTACTTCAATTATAAACGATTCTTCAAGTCAGATGCAAAAGAGATGTTGTCGATCATACTCCAGGCAGAAGAACACATCCTCGGGCTTCAGAATGGCAGTGATCGATTCATTCGCGAAGTCAGTTTATTAAGCCAGGCGCTCTCTTTATGTATTTCGAAAGAAGAAGTTCAGCCACACTTGCCTGATGTAGCATTTTTCCAGGCGGTAAAAGCACGACTTGTAAAATTTGAAACACCAGGTACCGGCAGATCGAATCTCGAAATCGAAACCGCTATAAAGCAAATAGTTGACGAAGCGCTCAGTAGCGATAAAGTAATTGATATTTTCGATGCTGCCGGAATTGACAAGCCCGAAATTTCCGGATTATCAATTTTGTCAGATGAATTCCTTTTGGAAGTCCAGGGAATGAAACACAAAAATCTGGCGCTTGAACTACTGAAAAAGATTTTAAATGATGAATTAAAAGCGATAGCTAAATCAAACCTTGTAAAAAGTAAAAAGCTTCTCGAACTACTCGAAACTGCAATAAAGAAATATCAGAACAACCTGCTCACCACTGCCGAAATCATTCAGGAACTGATAAATATTGCTAAATCAATTAAAGAATCCAATGCCGAAGCAGAAAAGCTTGGCCTTTCCAATGATGAAGTCGCTTTTTATGATGCACTGGAAGTAAACGACAGTGCAGTACATGTTTTAGGTGATGAAACGCTAAGGGATATTGCAAAGGAAATAGCCGACAAAGTACGAGCCAACACAACAATCGACTGGGCAATCCGCGAAAGTGCCCGCGCTAAACTCATGGTCCTTGTAAAACGAACCTTAACCAAATACGGTTATCCGCCCGACAAACAGCAAAAAGCAATCGACACCGTAATGAAGCAGGCAGAATTAATGGCGGATAACATGTCTGATGGTATATAATAATAAGACAGCAGTATGGAAATTAACTTACAAATTGATAAAAAGAATATCGAAAAGGATTTTCTCCGGAAAGCTGTAGAATTAATGAATCATTTGGATTCCGAAATGAAATCAGCATCAATAGCCACATTGGTTCAGCACTTTCCCGATCAGCAATACAGTTCCGATGTTATATTCCGAACTTTTAAAAGAATGGTTGCTCGAAAATGTGATACCTGGGTAATTATTCCGGATAACCTGGTAGTTAAAAATTAAAATTGATGTGACCTGGATTAATCTAAATTAACTACGGATAAATAACCCGGCACTAATAATATACAAACCGCCGCTTCCCCTGGCATGTACTATGCGTTCCGGAATTCTTTCGTGATCGAAATGCATAATTTTTTCACGAAGTTGAAAATCCTCCAATAATGTTGGCCCCCGCTCGCCGACCTTCAATGAATTTTGATCATCATTGATGCGCAAACCCTGGTTGGTTGTCATAAATTCGTCGTGCCCGCTTTCGGTATTTTTAGCAAGATCATCAGTCTTGGCATTTCATGCGCTCCTTTTTTTATTGGTTTCATACTGATAATTTTAAAGATTGGTTTTTATGTTTTAATTCCTTTGTTGTAATACCTTCAATAATTCCTTTGCCGCTGCTCCCGAGGATGTAGGGTTCTGACCGGTTATCAGCAAGCCGTCTTTTTTTACATAAACCCCCCAATCAGGACCACTGCTGTATTGGCCACCCAGCTTTTTCATTTCGTCTTCCAATAGAAAGGGAACTACCTTGGTTAATTTAACAGCTTCTTCTTCCGAATTCGAGAACCCGGTAACTTCTTTACCTTTAACCAAGGGCTCACCATTGAGTGCTTTCACGTGCACCAATGCTGCCGGAGCGTGACATACAAATGTTACTGGTTTATTATGTTTATAAAAGTTTTCGATTAAGGCAATGGATTGTGCATCGGTTGCTAAATCCCATAACGGACCATGACCTCCGGGATAAAAAACAGCGTCATAATCTGCCTCATTCACTTCACTGAGTTTTACGGTATGAGCCACTTTATCAATTAACTCAAAATCACCATAAAATCTTTTGGTGGCAGCGGTTTGCGCATCAGGCGCTTCACTTTTAGGGTCAACCGGTGGCTGGCCTCCTTTTGGAGAGGCTATGGTCAATACTATACCTGCATCGGCCAACACATAATAAGGTGCGGCGAATTCCTCAATCCAGAAACCGGTTTTTTCACCGGTATTGCCTAAATCGCTGTGCGATGTAAGGACGATTAATACGTTCATAATGGTTTCCATTTTTTTTGATTTTTTTGATTATTAGAATTACTCTTCATGAATTGTTTTCAATAATTTCAAACTCAACACTTTTAAAACACAAAAATGTTGAATGCCCTTCTACACCGCAACAAAGGTTCCTCTTAGTTCTGTACTCATGGGGCGATGCTTTGCCAGGTACTTTCTCATTGCGTAGCTTTATTTAATTACCTTACTTGTCCAGGTAGCACCACTTATATCTGTTAAAGTTAATTGGTAGTTTCCGGGAGGCAGTTCAGTAAAAGATTTGTTATTAATAGAAATCTTTGCTTTTGCTCCTAAGGGTATTATCATACTGTGCTTACCCGGCGTTACTTTTACAACATAGCTATTTACAATGTTTTCCCGGTGAAAATTTGCCAAATCATCTCCATTTAGTTTAAGAATGCTTTTA
>JBBSBD010000391.1:0-4915 GCA_038251675.1 Chitinophagales bacterium
CTGGATAAAGAAATGGCTTATGACATGGCTTTATCCAATCTATTAATACAAGTTACACGCAACAGAACCTTTACCCCTTTTTGGATTGAAATATTAAAAATAGTTTTTGAAAGAGCAAAAGATGATAAAGAATACGCGGCCATCATCGGTGGTATTTTTGATGGCAGTCTTCCATCTTACAAAGCGCTCAATCCTACATTTATTTTAAAATCTTTTTTACAGGGCGGAATGCATTTCGGACTAAACACAGCCAGCGGAATTCTTCAAGGGCCTGCGCACTGGATGAAGAAAGGAAAAGAATCACAAATCTTTGCCAGCAACGTTATTAAGAGTATTAAAGAAAATCCGGGTGAGCATGCGAAGTGGCTCGCAGGCGTTGCGAGAAAAGGGTTGGAAGTTGGCGGGCACGTGATAAAAGATGTAAGGGCAAAATAAAACCTTATACTGTTTCAAATATTTTTTTATTTTCTGCGCTGTTTCGTAAATTAGAATAATAAAAGCGGAAGTAGCTCACCTGGTAGAGCGACAGCTTCCCAAGCTGTAGGTAGCGGGTTCGAGTCCCGTCTTCCGCTCTCTTTTTGTTCAAGTCTCAGTTTGAGTTTTCTATCAGTCTCCTTATATTCTTTACGAAACAAATCACTCTTAAACATTTATTTCTATAAAAAATATTGAAAGAAATAATATTATTTATGCATCTAATTAAAATACGATTCGGCAAATAAAAAAACATATCTTGAATATAGATACTGAGGCTTCATCCAATCTGAATGTATGAAATGTTTAACTGATCTTACTGACCCTCTTTACATTCCAAAGGGGAAGTTTACATCTTACGATAAGTTCTGGCTGAAAATAATTAATGATAAAAGAGATTTGCCTTTTATTTATTTGCTTACGCAGATTCATGTAATTGTTATTGTAACGGGCGTTTTGCTCTTTACACCTTTATTGAAAGGATGGGCCTGGTGGGTGGTGGCGATTCCTTATTTCTACATTTCTCAATTTTATTATAAGGGAAGGTTTGGTTTAATGTTTCATTGTATTTGCCATCGAAAACTTTTCAAGAAAAAATATCAATGGCTTCATACTTACATTACCTGGATTGTTTGTCCTTTTTTCGGCCATAGCCCCGAAGGTTATTTTAGCCACCACTTGGGCATGCATCATATTGAAAATAATATGCCGGACGACAAAAGCAGCACCATGGGATATCAACGGGATAGTTTAAAAAGTTTCCTGGAATATTTTTTTAGATTTATATCATTGGGAACAAAAGATCTTTTTTTCTACCTGTACCGGCGCAAAAGAAAAAAACTGTACGAAAGATTCACAGCCGGGGAAATTTTCTATTGCTTATTTTGTATCGGTATGTGTTTTGTAAACCTGAAGGCCGCTTTGATTGTATGTGTAATTCCGTTATTTTTTTGTCGGCTCGTTAGCATGTTGGGCAACTGGACACAGCATGCGTTTGTGGACGCTGATGATCCCTCGAATTCATATAAAAATTCTTTGAACTGTATCAATACTTCTTATAATCAAATGTGCTGGAACGATGGATACCATGTGATACATCATCTTCGTCCCGGCATGCATTATACTGAGATGCCTCTTGAATTTCTAAAACGAAAAGATGCTTTCGCTGAAAATAAAGCGATAGTTTTCGACAGCCTTAATTATCTCCATATTTTTATATACCTGCTTACAGACCGTTATGATAAATTAGCGGCTAACCTGGTAAATATTAATGGAATGTTTGCCAGTGAAGAAGAGGCTATAAAGCTTATGAGAAGACGCACTCAAAAGATATCGGTATAATTTTTCACATGACTCAACCATGTTGTCTCTAATCAAAAAAAGTTGTTCGTACATTTTGCAACGCATTTCCCGGCGTTAATAAATATATTTATCAAAAATTACTGATGGAATTCCTGATTATTTTTCTGTGTATCGCAGGCCTTGTCCTTCTGGTAACGTGGGGGAAAGTCAATCCCTTTCTTGCGTTCTTACTTATTTCGATTGTTACCGGCTTGCTGCTTGGAATTCCTTTTAACAAGATTGTAGGGTCCGTTCAGAAAGGGATTGGGGATACACTTGGTTCATTGGTGATTATAATTGCATTAGGGGCCATGCTGGGAAAGCTAGTGGCTGACAGCGGCGCTGCACAGAAGATTGCATCTGTAATGATGAACGCCTTTGGTGAAAAGTATATCCAGTGGGCACTTGTTGCGACTGGATTTATAGTTGGGATACCACTGTTTTACGGGGTTGGATTTGTGTTATTGGTCCCGCTTATTTTCTCAGTAGTATATCAATATAAATTGCCTGCCGTTTATATCGGTTTGCCGATGCTTGCAGCGTTATCTGTTACATTTGGTTTCCTGCCGCCACATCCTGCACCTACAGCTTTGGCAGTACAATTCAATGCTAATCTCGGCATCACATTAATGTATGGGCTCATTATTTCGGTGCCGGCAATTGTGATTGCAGGGCCATTATTTGCAAAAACATTAAAAAATATACATTCCGTTCCACTGGAAACTTTTCATGGAAAAACTTTGCCGGAAGATCGGCTGCCCTCCGGCGTGAGTAGCTTTTTTTCTGCCCTTTTACCCGTAGTGCTTCTTATGGTAACTACTTTGCTGATTTACTTTATTGCACCCGGAACGCTGCTCCACCAAATAGTGGCTTTTTTAGCAGAACCCGCAGTGGTAATGCTTATCGCTTTGGCGGTCGCAACATACAGTATTGGTATAAAACAAGGTTTTAGTATAAAAGAAATCATGTCTATTTTTACGGAAGCTGTAAAAGATATAGCAATGATCCTGCTGATTATTGGAAGCGCTGGAGCGTTGAAACAGGTACTTACCGATAGCGGAGTGAGCGAGCAAATAGCAGCGCAGTTAAATGGAGTAAGTATTCCGCCGCTGGTGCTGGCATGGATCATTGCCGCTATTATTAGGATATGTATCGGCTCGGCCACAGTTGCAGGCCTTACAACGGCTGGCATACTTGCGCCTGTAATTATGCAAAGCGGAGTTAATCCAAGTTTAATGGTGCTTTCTATAGGCGCAGGTAGCCTTGCCTGTTCTCATGTTAATGATTCAGGATTTTGGCTTTTCAAAGAATATTTTAACCTCAGTATAAAAGATACCATCCGTACATGGACTTTAATGGAATCTATAATTTCTGTTGTAGGACTTGCCGGTGTATTAATTTTGAACCTCTTTGTTTAATCATTAAAATTTAGTTTGTGGAAAATAATAACGCTTCAAATAATTTTGAACAAACCGGGCTAATACTTCCTCCCTCTCCAAAGCCCCTGGGAGTTTATAAACCCTACCTTATAGATGGAAATCACCTGTACGTATCCGGGCATGGACCTTTTAAGTCTGATGCAACTTTGATCATCGGGCAAATTGGTTTGGATATGGATATGGAAGAAGGCAAACTCGCAGCGCAGCAAGTGGGACTTTCTATTTTATCGACGATCGTGAATGGTATAGGCAGCCTCGATAAAGTAAAGCGTGTAATCAAAGTTCTGGGCATGGTGAACTGCACAGCAGAATTTAAAAAGCATCCATACATTATTAATGGCTGCAGCGAATTGTTTAAGAAAGTGTGGGGCGAAGAAAATGGAGTAGGGGTAAGAAGTGCTGTTGGCATGGGATCTTTACCGGATAACATACCGGTGGAAATTGAAGCTTTGTTTGAATTGTATTAAACGATTGTAACAGATGGAATGGTACCACATCAAAAATGTTGACACAATAGATTCCCCGGCGTTGGTTGTTTACCTGGAACGAGTAGCCGAAAACATACGAACAGCCATTTCCATGACAGGCGACGTAACCCGGTTACGTCCCCATATAAAAACGCACAAGACAAAAGAAGTTGCCGAATTGCAAATGGCGGCAGGAATTAATAAATTTAAATGTGCAACCATAGCCGAAGCAGAGATGCTTGGAATGGCCGGCGCAAAGGATGTATTACTGGCCTATCAACCTTTAGGCCCAAGGGTAAAACGACTTATAAACTTAATTAAGAAATATCGTGCTACAAAGTTTTCATGCCTGGTTGACAATTTTTCTGCAGCGCAGGTTATAAGCAATAGTGCTATTGATAATGATTTGCAAATACCGGTATACATTGATTTGAATGTGGGTATGAACAGAACGGGAATCGCTCCCGGTGATGCTGCAATTGAATTGTATAAATCATGTAAAAACTTAAGAGGAATACTGCCGGAAGGGCTTCATGCTTATGATGGCCATATTCGATCAGCCGATATTAATCAACGCACAATTGAGTGTGATAAAGCTTTTGAGCCTGTACTTGCTATGCAACGAGAATTGCTGCAGGATGGTTTTCCTGAACCAATTATTATCGCAGGTGGCTCACCTACATTTTCTGTTCATGCAAAAAAGAAAGACAGGGAATGCAGCCCGGGCACTTTTATTTATTGGGATCGGGGATACCAGCTTTCATTTGGGGAACAACAATTTCTCACAGCGGCTTTAGTTATTTGCCGTGTAATTTCTTTTCCAGATGAGAGAAAATTATGCCTTGATCTCGGGCACAAGTCTATTGCTGCCGAAAACAGTCTCGATAAGCGGGTTTATTTTTTGAATGCGCCGGGTTTAAAATTTATCAGCCAGAGTGAAGAGCATTTGGTAGTTGAAACATCCGAAGATCATTCTTATAATTTAGGCGATGTTTTTTATGGGTTGCCTGTGCATATTTGTCCTACTGTTGCCTTATACGAACGGGCATTGCTCATAGAAAATAATAAAGCGACAGGCGAATGGAAAACAATTGCACGGGATAGAAAAATCATTATTTAATCAAGAATTAAGAATCAAGTATTGTGTATCAAGAATCGAGTATCAAGAATCAAGAATCGAGTATCAAGAATCAA
>JBBSBD010000392.1:0-4897 GCA_038251675.1 Chitinophagales bacterium
CAAAATCAAAGAAGAAGTTCAGGCGTGGCAATCGAACAGAAACAACAAGAACAATAAAATTAACTGGCAGTTTACAAATAAAGAAGCAAGAGTCAAATTAAAAAAACTTTATCCGTCAATTGAAAGTTAACATAACACTAGCAAATAATTTCGTAAAAAGCACTGCAATGGCGGTGCCTTTTTTTATTCCAAGGGCATTGTTAACCTGCACCATCTGATTAATCCCTGTTATGAGAACATGTGAGCCTACATATTTCTCCTGTATTGCCCTCCAACTTCGTACAATGCGTGTGTGATTTGGCCCAACGAACAATACTTTACGGTTTCCATCAATTCTGCAAATAAGTTACCATTATTAATTGCCACTTCCCGGAGCATTTTGAGCCTGCTTGCACTCTCATTTTTATGACGTTTGTGAAATGCAGCTAAATTTTTTATTTGCAAATTTTTTTCTTCGTCCGTACTGCGTATAACCTCAGACGGTAGAATAGTGGGCGAACCTGCTTTATTTAGAAAAGTGTTTACACCTACAATTGGAAATTCTCCGGTATGTTTTTGAGTTTCATAGTAAAGGCTTTCTTCCTGTATCTTATTTCGTTGATACATTCTTTCCATAGCGCCAAGAACGCCGCCTCTTTCAGAAATGCGGTTGAATTCTATCATCACTGCTTCTTCCACGAGATCAGTAAGCTCTTCGGTTAAAAAACTTCCCTGGGTGGGATTTTCATTTTTGGCAGTTCCTAGCTCCCTGTTTATAATTAACTGAATCGCCATTGCTCTGCGGACACTTTCTTCGGTTGGTGTCGTTATCGCTTCATCGTAAGCATTCGTATGAAGGCTATTGCAGTTGTCGTAAATGGCATATAATGCCTGGAGCGTAGTTCTTATATCATTGAAATCAATTTCCTGCGCATGAAGACTTCTCCCGCTTGTTTGAATATGATACTTCAGCATTTGGGACCTTGGGTTAGCATTATATTTATGCCTCATAGCCTTTGCCCAAATTCGCCGGGCCACACGCCCTATCACACTATATTCAGGATCCATTCCATTACTAAAAAAGAAGGAAAGATTTGGCGCAAAATCATCAATATTCATCCCCCGGCTAAGATAATATTCCACATAAGTAAATCCATTTGACAATGTAAAAGCAAGCTGTGTTATTGGATTGGCACCAGCTTCAGCAATGTGATAACCACTTATTGATACAGAATAAAAATTCCGGACTTTTTTTTCTATGAAATATTCTTGCACATCTCCCATTAATTTCAATGCAAATTCGGTTGAGAAAATGCAAGTATTTTGCGCCTGGTCTTCTTTTAAAATGTCGGCCTGAACTGTTCCCCGAACCGAAGAGAGCGTCTTTGCTTTTATTTCTTCATAGGTATCTTGCTCCAACACATGTTCGCCTGATAACCCAAGTAATCGTAAGCCAAGTCCGTCATTACCTTTAGGCAAATGGCCAATCATTTTGCCTTTGTCCGGCTGCACAGGTTCTCCATGAATGCCTATATAATTTGGAAGATCTTTACTATCAAATTTTGATTCAATTATTTTATTTACACTTTCACGCAAATCGTTCTCAATTATATATTTTTCACATTGTTGGTCAATAGCAGCGTTCAGGAAAAATGCCAGCAGCATGGGGGCGGGGCCATTAATGGTCATGCTCACGGATGTTTTCGGGTCACATAGGTCAAAGCCACTGTATAATTTTTTTGCATCATCAATGCTTGCGACGCTTACACCACTATTACCCACCTTACCATAAATATCGGGGCGTGGTGCCGGATCTTCGCCATATAAAGTCACACTGTCGAATGCGGTGCTTAAGCGCTTCGCGGGTTGCCCAACGCTTACGTAATGGAATCTCCGGTTTGTTCTTTCGGGGCCGCCTTCGCCCGCAAACATTCTAGTGGGATCTTCTTCAACTCTCTTTAATGGGAACACACCGGAGGTGTATGGAAACTGCCCCGGAAAATTTTCCTGTAACCTCCATCGAAGTATATCACCCCAATCTTTAAAACGAGGTACCGCAATTTTTGGAATCTTAGTATGTGAAAGCGATTCTGAATACAGAGGTTGCTTAATTATTTTGCCCCTTATATTGTATTCAAAGAAATCTTTTTTATATACACTTTTTAAATTTTCCCATTCGTCAATAAGCTGCTTTGATTCAGGTAATAATTTTTTATCGAGCGAAAGAGCAATGGTTTCCAGCGATTCGGCAGCCGATTCATTTTTCCCTTCTTCAAAATAATTTTCCTTTAAGATTGATGATGCTCCGATAACCTGGTAGAGTTGGGAAGCAATTTCAGCCTGCTCAATTGCCTTCTCATTATACTTTTCAATTTCATCAGCAATTTCAGCGAGATAACGGATGCGTTTCGGGGGTATCACCGATGTTGATCCTGTCAATGATCCTGACTCAGGAATTTTTACTTCGCCAAAATTCACATTTGTTTTTTCCCTTATGGCATCTATTAGCTTCGCAAATAAAATATTTACTCCAGCATCATTAAAAAGCGATGCAGTAGTGCCGATTACAGGAAGCTCATCATCCTTGGCATTCCATAAAGAATGATTTCTTTTATATTGCTTTTTTACATCATTGAGAGCGTCGAGTGCGCCAGCTTTATCGAACTTATTTATGCAAACTATGTCTGCATAGTCAAGCATATTTATCTTTTCGAGCTGAGAAGCGGCCCCATATTCGGGGGTCATTACATACATACTTATATCACAATGATCGAGTATGGAAGCATCGCCCTGGCCAACACCTGCACTTTCAAGAATAATAAAATCAAAGCCGGCGGCTTTACAAATGTCAATTGCCTCTTGTACATACTTGCTGAGCGCTTTGTCGCTTTCGCGTGTGGCAAGTGACCGCATGTAGGCCCGCGGGTGATGAATAGAATTCATTCGAATGCGATCGCCCAATAATGCGCCACCTGTTTTTTTCTTTGATGGATCTACAGAAATGACGGCTATTGTTTTATCCTCATAGCTATTTAGGAAACGACGAACGATTTCATCAGTGACTGATGATTTTCCTGCGCCACCGGTACCCGTGATACCAAGAACAACCGACAATTGCTTTGTAGATAAAGCATCGACAGAACTATCATCTTTTGAAATTCCAATTGCATTACCATTCTCCACGCTGGTGATAGATTTTGCAATTTTTTTAATATCTCTCCATTCGCCAAGAGCAAACTTTCCATTTTCATAATGTCCATTACCATTAGAAATTTTGACTAGTTTTTGATCAGATAAAGCCGGGGACTGGCTTTTTCTCACTACATCTTCTATCATACCTTCAAGGCCCATTGTTCGCCCATCATCTGGGGAATAAATCCTGGTAATGCCATAAGCGTGTAATTCTTCAATTTCTTTGGGTAAAATAGTTCCTCCACCACCACCGAAAATTTTTATGTGACCACAACCGTTTTCTTCCAGCAGGTCTTTCATGTACTTAAAAAACTCAAGATGGCCTCCCTGGTAACTTGTGATTGCAATGCTGTTAGCATCTTCCTCGATTGCACACTCCACAATTTCATGAACGCTCCTATTGTGACCGAGATGTATGATCTCAGCTCCTTTACTTTGCATAATGCGCCGCATAATGTTAATGGCAGCATCGTGCCCGTCGAATAAAGAAGCTGCCGTTACAATTCTTACTGTGGGAATTACTTTTTCAGTCATACACAAAAAAATCAGGTTACCGGGTTCAATTAAGGGATGTAAAATTACAACTAAAGGAGGGAAAAAATAATGAGCGTTAGTTTTTGGAATCGCTCTTTTTCTTTTGGCTTCGCTGATTAAAATTGGAAACAATGCCGATACCAATGTTCGAACTTCTGTGTTCAACAAACCGGCGATTTAATAAAACGGAGACTGATCCCTGCAGCCGGAATTTAAAAGGCAATTTTTTGAAACCAAAAGTATACGTAAGTGCCGGTTCCCAAAAGAAAACCGGTGAAACCCTAAGACTATCAAGCAGGTAATCATTCTGCTCACCTGACGTATAATTTGTGTGGATTTGAGAAAATAATATTTCAGTAAAGCGTGAGGAGAAAGCAGCATTGAAGTTGGTTGTGTACTTATAGATAAATGAAGGCTGCACATAAATTTTGGTAACCCTGCTTTCATGATACTTCTTTGTAAGAACATTATTTGAAAAAAAATCATCGAAAATTTTTGAAGACCCAAAAGCAGCTCCCCCAAAAACCTGGAATTGCATCTTTTTATTTTTTTTCATGGGAGTAAAATATCCAAATCCAATCTCAGTAAAATTTCTTTTATAAGTTAGAAGCGAACTGTCTCCCTGGAAATATGTATCATTGGTACTATTGCTTTCCCATCGCAAATTTTCATTTAGCATAATTGCAAAATGCTTACTTACAGCCCAGGCACCATGAAGATCAAGGCCACGATTGTAATTACCTCTTGAGCGAAAAATATCAACAGAACTTCCGTAATTGGCAGATACCTCTATATCGTTCTTTTTATCTATTGAAGGCACGTCTTGTGTAACAGGACTATACACATACCTTGGTGTATAACAGGACCAGAAGTAAAGGCAAATAAAAAAACTAATTAAAATTCTTTTCATGAGTATTTTTCTCAGCTCATCTTAAAGGTTAGCGATGCAAATTCTCCTACACTTAAAGTCTCTGCTCTCCGGTCAAATAATTCATCAGCAAGAATGTCATTTGAAAATAAACTTTTTACTCCGTTCCGAAGCGTCTTACGGCGCTGGTTAAATGCTGTTTTGACTAATACCCAAAATGCTCTTTCACTTTTTACAGGCAGATAATTTTTATGCGCCGTCAATCTTATAACACCACTTTGTACTTTTGGCTGAGGCGTAAAACATTCATTACCGACAGCAAAC
>JBBSBD010000393.1:0-4884 GCA_038251675.1 Chitinophagales bacterium
GCTTTTAAAAGTTGGATTTCATCTAAAATCACATCGGTTACATCGGCTTGTGCGAAAAGTGTAAGAGTACTATTTCTATTAGCCGTAATTACAAATGTGGTATCGGTTGGGAGGGCGGCAAAGATTCCCTTGGTTTCAAGTGTGCCAACAGGTAAAACATGGATCGTTCTAAGTTCACCGTCTTTGTACTTATTGTATTCTATTTCGTATTTAACAGTAAGACTATCTCCCAATCCAACTAACTGAACCGAGTCAATGCGTGAGTTTTTCAACCTTACTTTTTCACTTCTTATGTTTTCATTGTTAATGCTCAGTGTTTGAGTCAATGAAACAGAATCTGGAGAATAATTAGTAATCTTCGCGATAGCTTGGGCTGTATCACCAGCAATCAGAAAGTTGGGGAGAGCCAATTGAGCTAGCAATGGTTTAAATGATTGAATCTGTTTTCTTGCTTCACCCGTGCGCTTATGCGAGGCCATACCCAATGCATGAATATTCCAGCCAGTAACATCATCGGGATAGGTAACGTTGAAGGTGGCTTTACCATATCTATCTGTTCGTAATGCAGGTTGCCAAAAAGCATAGTCACGAAAGTTTTTTCGCAATGAACTGCCTGGCGAACTATCTTGTAAAGAAATAAATTGAGCCGTATCCGGAAGTTTGGTCTGAAGCAGTTGCTCTCTGCTTGTTCCTGATTTAGTCGAAATCAGAATAACTCCATTAGCGGCACGTGATCCATAAAGAGCTACAGCACTTTCAGACTTCAAAATTTCCATGGCAGTAATATCATCGAAATTTATATCATCGAAATTTTTAAGCAAGCCATCAATAACTATCAAGGGCTTTTGATTTCCATTCAACGATGCCGCTCCACGCAATCTGATTGAATAAGAATCAGAACTTCCGGCCGAGCCTTCCACTTGAAGCCCTGCTATCCGACCCTGTAACGCCCCCGATACCGTGCTTACTGAATAAGCCATTGCTCTCCTTTCGGTTGTGACGCCATATGCGGTTACTACTACCTCACTAAGCTGTTGAACGTCTGCTGTAAGTTGTATATCAGCCACTGAACGACTGCCTGCATTTAATTCAGTTGTCGTAAGCCCGATGAATGAAAAAAAAAGATTGGCATTATACGGAACATAAATACGATAGAAGCCATCGGCATCACTTACGGTACCAATTGTTGTGCCTTGCACAATTACATTTACTCCC
Source organism: Chitinophagales bacterium (assembly GCA_038251675.1). GTDB lineage: Bacteria > Bacteroidota > Bacteroidia > Chitinophagales > Chitinophagaceae > Ginsengibacter. Next base: position 1,216 of record JBBSBD010000393.1, read on the forward strand.
GGTAATGCTGAGCCATCTTCGGTTGAAGTGACTATGCCAGTGAGCCATCGCCCACCTGTATAATTCGTGACATCAATTGACTCACGGTAATACAATTGCCGGATAGATTGCATTTCCTGCATTCGGTATTGTTCTACAAAAGCATTTTTGCTCGACCATTCTCTTATTTTTTCCAGTACTTCATGACTGAATGAATCGGGTGGTAATAATTCCTCGTCCGTTAAGTCGCATAACATTGTTCCATAAGGAAGAATGCGCACGGGTTTTGGATTCAGATAACTTTCGTCTGAATAGATAACAACACATTGATATAACCCGGGTTTGAGTGGAGAAAAATCATCGGTCCCAGGCGGGAAAATATAAAACTCATCTGGATGATCAAGATTAAGAATGAATGTTGCCAACCTTGTCTTATCCGGCTGGCGCAATCGCTTTATCCGCAAACTGAGGCCACCAAAATATTTGTCTGCTTTATCTTCTGAGGGATACTTTATAAAACGATACGATATAGTTTCTTTTTGGTCATTCCAATATTCACGAATTCTTGCTTCTGTTTGAACTTGGTCTTTTAAAGATGCTCTAAAACTTATAGCAGGCAATCTTTTTTCAAATGAATATATTTTCGGCTCGCGATCAACCAAACCCGGTTTAAATGTGTAGGTCATCAAAGGCTTGAATGAAAACGATTGATTGAAGTGAGTTTGAAATTCTAGTGTTCCAGGGAAAAATGGACCAACCATTTCCCCGCTAAATCCATAATTATATTGAAAGGGTTTCAGCACTCGATATGTTTTGCCTTGTCTCAAAAATGCCTTGCTCTGATTTATATCCCGACTAATCCACATAAAATGAGGCTTTATTCTTTGAATTTCAGATTCTGAAAGCTTAGGTGCCATTTTTATCACGGACACATTAGACGGGAGATTATTGATGTCAACACTTAAAACGAGTTTCGTGCCTGGATTTACTTTTACATCTGTTAATTCAACAAGCCTGTCTCGAAGCCTGATCGTAATTTTCTTAACTGGTTTAGTAACGCAGAATGAATAAGGCTCAATACTTGCCACTTCATAATAGTATTTCAATTCCTCGTCAAACTTAATGTAGTAGACCGACAGCACCGCTCCATCCGAAACTACATATGGAGCAACTTGTGTTATACTATCTTCGGCAAGAGTATATTCAGTAAATATTCCGGTTTGTGGATACAAAAAGTGATAGTACCCGATACTATCCAATCCCAAAGTTTGCTTCCAAAAATCATACTGTAATTTTCTGAGAATTCGTTTGGCGGCAATTTCCTTTTCGCTGAATGAATTAAACGCCTTTCTGTTTTTAAATCGTTCGAAGCTTGGGGCGGCATCCGGTCGATAACTTTCTCCAAATTTTTTAGTGACTGCATAAGCCGTGAGGTCAACATTATTTACGGGCTTGCCGAATGCATCATTCACAGTAATGGAAATCTCTCTTGCCTCCCCCGGAAACACCGTGGGAGATTCGTCTATTTCTATACTCAATGGTTTTTTTGCAAAAGGCAGATCAAAATTCTCCGCTTGAGAGTTGCCCGCCCATAAATATTGAATAGAAACGTAGTAGCGATCATTGGCCAAAGCTTTTACCCGATAATTTAGTTTATCAGAGTAACCCTCATTAATTATCCTATTGTTTTTAAAAACTTGATAGCGTACGTCAAGCTTGCGTGGATTTTGTAAAGAGATAAACAGACTATCCTTAGAATGCTCGGCTAAAAGGTTGATCAGGCTTTGTTCACTGGACATTTTAAGTTGCTTGATTAATGTGGAGCCATCCCGCAACTCATATAAGGCTGCTGCCGGTTGTAATTTTATGGTGTACGGCAAACTCACATTCTTGTTAAAAAGTCGAACTCCCTCCTTATTCAACCCAACAATTTGAAATAACCCTGGCTGATGAAATTGAAACACCACCGAGTCATTTTTACATTTAATGGTACCTTGTTTAATGGAGTTGTAAGTTAACGATAGTGTTTTTACTTGTCTTTCATTTTGGGCATTGGTAAACGTTGCAATCACTTCATATTCAAGGAGGGCATTAGGATAAATTGAATCCGGAAAATCTATACGCGTGTCACCCAGCGGCTCTAATTTGGTTGTGTGGTTCCAGAGCGTATCGGCAATAAAAAGTCGTGATTCATGAAATTCGATTACTTTTTTAGGTTTTACTAACAACTGTGTATTAACATCATAAAGAGGCAATTCATTTGAATCTGTTCCTTTTAACAGAACAGCGGCTGGGGCATCTTCCTTATTTTCGGGCGATGCCTTGAGAGTGAAGAAGTTTTGGTTTAGCTCATACTCTTCATACGAAAAGGATTTGTTTGGAAAATAATTGTCGTGCCTGTCCTCTAAGTAAATGGCGTACTCGCGATCAAGCGAAAGCTTAAGACTATCATTCAATACAAATTCAAACCTGTAAGCACCATCGCGATAAGGGTTGATTGATCCCAAAAACTTCCGCGTGTTTGTTCCATAGTTTCGCAGATAGACATTCAAATCTCGTTTTAACGGTCTTCCCTTACGGGAAGTGACAAACGCTTTCAGTCGCACTGTATCGCTCGGCTTAAACATGGGTTTATTCAAAACCAGATATCCGGCAAATGTTTTTGGCTCAAATAATCGCCTGGCGCGATAGTAAATACGCGGTGGATATAAATTCCCATACTTTATTAATCCCTTTACTGAACGATATGTGTAGGTGAATGGTGAGATCAGGATATTGATTGGAAATGTGTGAATAACTCTCCGCTTAGTCCGTGCTGGTATGGTATTGTTATACCTTCTTTGAATTTCAAAGAAATTCAGGTGTCCATTATATTCAACCTTAACAAGTCCTTGCTTATTTGTTTTCGAGATTCTATAGGCATTTAACTTTTCATCGGAGAAAATCTGTTTGCTAGAAACTTTAGGCTTAAGTCCTTTTATTTCATTTCCCAAACTATCGGTAAAAACAATTAGCAAATCGCGACTATTATCTAAAACATTCAACTCCAAATTATTAAACGACTGAAGTTCAGTCTCAAGAAAATCAGCATTTGCCTTGGTAAAAAGATAATGACCAACTGGGAGCTTCTTTCTATAAACTGAATCGGTCGGGTAGTAATCTATAAGATTGTGAAAATAATTCGGGCTAAGGGTGTGCTTCCTATTCTTAAACAAAGGAATTACCTCCTCATTTGTAATCCGGTAAATGAATGTGTAATAACTTGTTGTCCTTGAGTTTGAAGCAGACTGGCTATTAACCCTAGCAAATATGCTTAGCGTTAACAGTAGAAGTAGAAATCTTCTCATAATTTTTGGGTTAGGCTACAGCCAAGATGCATAAGACTACCCATTTCCATAAAATTTATTGATAATTTTAGAATCTAATTTCAAATCTATTCTTGTGATCGCTGGCGCATTATATTTAATACCTAATATTATAAGTGAGGATACTCAAGAAAGGGTTATTCCAACACAAGTAAAAGAAACTTTACAAAGCATCCACCATTTCCTAGCCGAGGACATTCGCACTGCGCGCAGATACTTAAGCAGTTTAAATATTTATCCTTCTATTGAGGCGCTTCACTTTCAGGTATTAAATAAAGATACCAGTGCGCAATCGTTAGGTGAATTCATGCAACCGATTAAAGAA
>JBBSBD010000394.1:0-4873 GCA_038251675.1 Chitinophagales bacterium
CGGAAAATGTTGGGCACTACGGGCTTGGGTTTGAAGACTATTGTCATTTCACTTCACCCATACGCCGCTATCCGGATGTAATGGTTCACCGGATTTTGCAGGAAGTATTGGAAAAAAATATCCATCCCGATAAAAAGATGGAAGAAAAGTGTAAACATTGCAGCTTGAAGGAAAGGGCGGCAATGGAGGCGGAACGTGCAGGGAATAAATACAAGCAGGTTGAGTTTATGATGGATAAAATAGGCCAGGAGATGGAAGGTGTGATAAGTGGCGTTGCCTCGTTTGGCTTTTGGGTAGAAACTGTAAATGAAAAATGCGAAGGCCTGGTATCTGTGAGAGATCTTTCAGATTATGATGATTTTCGCCATGACGATACTGATTATTCACTTGTTGGAATTCGTACGGGGAAAAAATTTCGCATGGGCGATAAAATAAAAATTCAACTCGTTGCTGCTAATCTTGAAAAAAGACAATTGGACTTTGAATGGATACCCAATATTGAAAGCCTGAAAGAAAAAGCGGCGAAAACTAATAAAAAGCGTAAAAGTAAACGACAATAATATTAATATTGATTGTAAATAATTACTCATCCAAGCCTTGCCTTTTGAAGGCTTAACTGTTCTTTTTTAGAGAAACAATTTACGGTGAGGTTTCCTTTAAACTTATGCATTCATACAAAGACTTCTCAAAACTTTTCGAAGAAAAATTTAATAAAAGGCATTTTCCGCAGAAGCCGGAAAAGCTATACGATGCTTCTCAATACCTCCTATCCCTCGGTGGAAAAAGAGTAAGGCCGTTGTTATGCCTTATGGGCAACGAACTGTTTGAAGATGTAAAACCAGATGCCTATCATGTGGCTGCCGCTATTGAATTGTTTCACAATTTTACACTGGTGCACGATGACATAATGGATAAGGCTCCGCTTAGACGGGGGATGCAAACCGTGCATATAAAATATGGAGACGCAACGGCTTTGCTTGCGGGAGATGTAATGCTGGTAGTTGCTTATGAATACCTGAATAAGGTGCGGGGAGAATATACCCACAAAATATTATCGATATTCAATACCATGGCGAAGCAGGTTTGTGAAGGCCAGCAACTGGATATGGAATTCGAAAAAAATGATGATGTAAGCTTAGAGAACTACGTGGAAATGATTGGCCTTAAAACATCGGTGCTATTAGGTGCAAGCCTTCAGGCAGGCGCTCTAATTGGTGGTGCGGGTTTAGGCAACCAGGAGCATTTATATAAGTTCGGCAAAAATCTCGGCATCGCTTTCCAGGTGCAGGACGATTATTTAGACGCATTTGGAGACCCTGAAAAATTTGGCAAAAAGCCGGGCGGTGATATTTTGGCCAACAAAAAAACTTTTTTACTTATACAGGCTTTGCAGGCTGGAAGTGCATCGCAGGTAGCCGCGTTGCGTAAGCTTATGTTACAACACGACGAAAGCAAAATTCAAGCTGTTCTTGAAATATATAAAGCCTGTAATATCAAAGACTGGGCTATGCAGTTAAAGCAAAAATATTTGAAATTGGCATTGACTCACTTGGAAGAAACCGCCGTTCTTTCGGTAAGAAAAAAACCTCTTGCGGAGCTTGCAGCTTATTTGTTGGACAGGGAAATGTAGTACCACGCAAATGAGATAAATTCCCTATTTTTTCTTTGCCTCCTTTTTATCTTTCTTTTTACCAACAACATAACCGGCGCCTGCACCCACTGCTCCGCCAATGATAGCGCCTTTCACAGGATGTTTACTTACAATCGCTCCTGTAGCAGCACCGGCGCCGCCACCTATCACGGCATCTTTTTTCTTGTGGCTCCAATGCTTTTTAGGTTTTTTTGTTTGCGCATCTGTATCAATGTTGAAAACAAACGTAAATGCAAACAGGAATGTAATTACTAAAGGAATCTTTTTCATTTTTATTATTTTAGAAGATGGTATCATATTTAATGCCAATTGATAAAATGATTTCAACAGGCAAAAATACCAGTATTTCTAATTCACTATTCGCCTTTAAATAAGATGTAATGGATTGTGCCAAAATTATATTGGCAATTATTCTTACATTTATCACCTGCGATTGCTTGTTGTTTTACAACTGAAATTTAATACATGCATTTAACACCAAGAGAAACAGAAAAGCTTTTATTATTTCTTGCCGGGGAACTCGCAGAAAAACGTAAGGCCCGGGGATTAAAGTTGAACTATCCTGAATCGATTGCTCTTATCAGTAGCAGGCTCCAGGAAGCTGCAAGGGATGGTAGAACTGTTGCGGATCTGATGCAATACGGAGCGACAATTTTATCCCGCGAAGATGTGATGGAAGGCATTCCGGAAATGATACATGAAGTACAGATTGAGGCAACTTTCCCGGATGGAACAAAGTTGGTAACAGTGCATGATCCAATTCGATAGATTCAAATAAAAATAAAATATGATACCAGGAGAATACTTTGTCGGCACAAAAGATATAGAATGCAATACCGGCCGTGACACAGTTTCGATTGTGGTAGCAAATACAGGTGATAGGCCCGTACAAGTAGGATCGCACTTTCATTTTTTTGAAGTAAACCGGCAAATGGAATTCGATAGAAAAAAAGCTTTTGGAATGCACCTCAATATTGCCGCCGGGACTGCTGTACGGTTTGAGCCGGGCGAGGAAAAAGAAGTAGAACTTGTTGCCTTTGGTGGCAAAAAAAATGTTTTCGGCTTCAACAATCTTGTGAATGGAGACATAACTTCTGAGAGGTCGAAGGAAGAATCTGAAAAAAAATCAGCATCGCTTCATTTCAAAAATAAAGAGCAATGAGCCTTCGCATCAACAGAATAAAATATGCTAACATGTATGGGCCTACTACCGGTGATAAGCTTCGGTTGGGAGATACAGATCTTATTATTGAAGTAGAAAAAGACCATACTGTTTATGGTGAAGAAAATAAATTCGGTGGTGGCAAAACGATCCGTGATGGAATGGGACAATCATCGACTGCAAAAAGAGATGAAGGTGTTCTTGATTTTGTAATAACGGGAGCCTTGATACTCGATCATTGGGGAATTGTAAAAGCAGATGTAGGCATTAAAGATGGAAAAATAGTCGGAATAGGAAGGGCGGGTAATCCTGATATAATGGACGGTGTTGATGATAATATGATCATAGGTGCATCAACAGAAGTGCACGGTGGAGCAGGATTAATAATGACGGCGGGCGGCATAGATTCTCATATACATTTTATCTGTCCTCAATTAATTGACCATGCATTATTCAGTGGCATCACTACTATGTTTGGTGGAGGCACAGGCCCGGCAGATGGAACGAGTGCCACAACAGTGACTCCCGGTGCCTGGAATCTTCAAAAAATGCTGGAAGCTGCAGATGCATTTCCTATGAACCTCGGTTTTTTAGGAAAAGGAAACTGTGGTACGACACCACCGTTAGTTGAACAAATTGAGGCGGGCGCCATGGGGCTTAAGATTCATGAAGACTGGGGTTCAACTCCTGCAGTAATTGATGCGTCTTTAAAGGTTGCTGATGCACTTGATGTGCAGGTTGCCATACATACTGATACATTGAATGAAGCGGGATTTTTGGAAGACACGATCAATGCGATTAATGGAAGAACGATTCATACTTATCATACCGAAGGGGCAGGTGGTGGCCATGCACCGGATATCATTAAGGCCGCAATGTATCAAAACATTTTGCCGTCAAGCACGAACCCCACAAGGCCTTTTACTATTAACACTATTGATGAACATCTCGATATGTTGATGGTTTGTCATCATCTTGATAAATCAGTTCCTGAAGATGTAGCCTTTGCCGATAGCCGCATTCGACCGGAAACAATTGCCGCAGAAGATATACTTCATGATATGGGCGTATTCAGTATGATGAGTTCCGATAGCCAGGCCATGGGCCGCGTTGCAGAGGTAATTACACGTACCTGGCAAACGGCTGATAAGATGAAAAAGCAAAGAGGTTTTTTACCCGAAGATGAAAAGAACAATAACGATAATTTCAGGGCAAAAAGATATGTGGCAAAATATACCATTAACCCTGCGATCACTCATGGTATATCCGAATATATCGGATCCATTGAGCCCGGAAAATTTGCCGACCTTGTTCTTTGGAAACCCGCATTATTTGGTGCGAAGCCTGAGATGATTATTAAAGGTGGAATGATCATAGCAAGTAAGATGGGAGATCCTAACGCTTCTATTCCCACACCGCAACCTGTTATGTACAGGCACATGTTTGGAGCTTATGGCAAAGCTCTTCAAAACACTTGTTTCACTTTTGTTTCGCAGGTGTCACTGGACAATGGAAAAGTTGCTTCATACAATTTGCAAAAGCTGGCTTTGCCTGTAAAGAATTGCAGGAACATTAGTAAAAAAGATTTGATCCATAATGATAAAACGCCGCAGATAGAAGTAAACCCAGAGACTTATGAAGTGAAAGTAGATGGTGAAAAAATTACTTGTGAACCGCTAAAGGAAGTAGCATTGGCACAACGCTATTTTTTGTTTTAATTGAATTCATTTATGCTCCTGACTGAAAAATATGGTAACATTTATACGTCGAATTTAAGCAATATTGACATCGACAAAGTTTGTATTGAGTGGTACGAATCATCGAGGCGTATTCTTCACAAAACAACAAGATCAGGAATACAAGTCTCTTTGAAATACTTAAATGAAAATCCAAATTTTAAAGATGGTGATATATTGTGGCTTGATGAAAAGTCAATGATAGTAATTGGAATAATTTCCACTCAATGTATTGTTATAACAGCAAATTCGATTATGGCTGCTGCCGCTTTATGCTATGAAATAGGGAACAGGCACCTGCCTCTTTTTTATGAAGAAAACGAA
>JBBSBD010000395.1:0-4872 GCA_038251675.1 Chitinophagales bacterium
AAATGCTGTAGAAAAAGGCCCGTAAGAACTCAATGAAAAATAGTTGCTGTGAAAATTGCTGTAGCGATAATCCGCGCCTTGCAACAAAATAAGATTTTTGCTTAAAGTAATATTATTATATACTTCCGCGAATTGCGTTTGCCCGACATAGTTATCAGTAGAAAATATTACAAAGCCCGGCCTGTCAAGGCTATCATTAAAATAATTTCTCCTGGTTTCAGTATACTGGTAATTAGCGGTAAGATTTATATTGTTTTTTTGATAATGCGCATTCAATCCTGTAATCAGGCTTTTATTATTTACGGTATAGTCTTTTTCATCAGTGAATGCTGCCGCATCCAGCCCGGTTTCATACTGGCTATATTGTATAAAGGTCTTTAAAGAAAGATCGTTCATTACCATGTACTGCAATGAAGCAGTGGCCACGTCTCCATTATATGAATCATTGTCAAAACTTTTAGATCCCGAGCTATCATACGCTGAAGAAAAACCTTTTGAAGTAAGTTTTTCATAACGTACGTTGTAGAGCAGTTTATTGGCCTTGCCATTCAATTGAATATTGCCACGAAAAGTACCATAGTTGCCGGCGCTTACTGAAGCTTTTGCATTGAATGGTTTCGTAATATCTTTTTTTACAGTGATGATATTTATAACTCCTGCAACAGCATCTGATCCATATAAGGTGGATTGAGCGCCACGGCATATTTCAATGCTTTCTACATTGTTGAGAGATATCAGATTCAGGTCAAAATAATTATTATTAACCGAGGGATCATACACAGGAATACCATCAATCAATACCAGGGTACGGCCTGCTGATGCCCCGCGTAAATAAACAGTTTGGTTAGAGCCTAAATTATTCAATGCGCCGCTTATGCTTATGCCGACCTGTTCGTTTAGTAATTGCGAAACACTCAGTCCACTGCTTTTATCAATTTGCTCTTTCGTAATAACCGTCACCACTTTACCGGTCGTACTTTGCTTTTGCGGAAACTTGTTGGCAGTAACGACTACTTCGTCGAGGGTTTTTGTTGTGTCCTTTTGTGCTTGCACTTCCTGTGCATGCGCATAACTGCTGAAGATTACAGCAGCCGCAATAAAAATTCCTTTTTTCATTTGTAGAAAATTTTTTTGTGACTGCTTTCGAAAATTAAAAGAAAGAAATATAAATGCCTCCCGGCTTTTACACTCCATGCCTTTCACCCGAAAGCTTTGAATGATTTTTAATTGCAAAAGGCAGGTCTTCTGGCTTTGCACATTCTTAAAAGCCTTCCCGTTATTATAACAGTGGCGAAGAATTTAAGAAGTTCCAAAAGCCCCTTTAGGGGTTTGGGGTGCTTTTACAGCTACGGGGATAGCGCCGGATTTACACCGGCTTCCCTTTTAATCACGGCTTTGAAACCGTAAACCAATTACGCTGCAAATGTAAAAGCAATAAAATTGGAATTCAAAAAGTAATTTGTTTGAAAGCAGACTCTACAGGTTTTTAAAACTTGGGAGCTCCTAGAGAAGAGAAATTTTATCAAGGTTGCCAACTTTAAAGTTATAAACCCTCATTGGATTTTTATAAAAGTTGGCAACCTTTTAGCATCGCAACATGATTGCTATTTATTATTAAAATTAAATGAAACGCCTGCATAATAATTTCTTCCGGGAGCCAAATTGTAGTAACGGCCAGCCGCAGCATTGATGTCATTTCCAAGGCTGTATTTTACGTCAAAAATATTTTCAGCACCGGTAAATAATTCCCATTGTATTTTTTTTATTGCGCTGGTTTTGTAGCCAAGTCTTATACCTAATAAACTGTAGTCAGATGCATACACCGAGTTCGCATCATTCAACGCGATAGGCCCGCTGTAAAAAAAATTAGTGTTTGCATAAAGGCCAATTTTCGTATTAACATCAAATCCTGCAGCTATAGTGTGCGAAGCCACTCCCGGTAATTTTTTTCCTGAGTAATCATTGCTTAGTTGTTTGAAATTCTCGTAGTGAAAATTATTCCAGGTGTCGCTTACATGTAAAACGACGTGATTGAAAAATTGAAGTTGGTTGTTTGCTATTTCGTAAGAGATGAATGTTTCAAGTCCGTTTTCTTTTGCTGATCCTGCGTTATCAAAATAGTCTGCACCATTAGGATTCTGCTTTTGCACAATTGCATTTTTTAGTTTGTAGAAAAATGCGTTTATGTCAAAATATAATTTACTTTTTAGCAGGCTTCCTCTTGCGCCAAATTCGTAGTCAATCCCGCTCTCTGCCTGTAGTTGCGTATTAAAAATATTTGTGGAGGGAAGAATCTCAGCAGTAGTTGGCGTGGAGAATCCTCTTGCAATGCTGCCATATACAGAAATGGCTTTATTGATTTCTTTTAGTAAGGCAAAGCGCGGTGTAAATTCATAATTAAAATTTCTTGTATCGCTTACGGGTGGAACGGTTGATAGTCTCCTGAAATTAAGCCCTGACTTATTGATACTGCCCCCGGCTGTTGCTGTCCAGCCCTTTGGAAATATTACATTTGCCTGTAGAAAAATAAAGCCCTGGTTGTTGTAAATTTCATCATCGGTTTGTATGGAATCAGTTTCTCCATTCTTGTTATTGTATATTCTTTGCGTATTAAAGCTTTGCTGGAATTCGGCTCCGCCATGTAAGGTTAACAAGGTATTTTGAATTTTTTTATCATATTCAAAAACAGTTCTTCCTCCAAAATGCGGCTCGGTCGTTCTTCCATAATTACGGAATGATGGATTTCTTGTCTGTGTATAAGCGCCATAAATGGAGGTGGTGTTTTTCCAATCCTCACTGAACTTATTTTCCAAACTAAAACCTGCTAAAAATGTTTTTTGATAGAAGGCAGCCTTAGCCTGGTCAGCCCCTGGAAATGTACCTGCCGCAGGCCGGGAAGCTTTTCCATTCATATCAAATTCTTTTTTTGTGAGTGCACCTGGTGTTTGATAATAAAGATCGGCATATAAAAAATGTGCAGATAATTCAGATTTATCATTGATTTTGGAAACAGCATCCCATGTAACAACATCGCGGCGTAATGATGTATGGTCGCGATAACCATCACTTGTGAGGTGTGTGTAATTAATGGTGTTATGCGAATCTTCTTTTCCAAAACGCACACTGGTATTTAAATTATTTAGGCCATTACTACCGCCAATGTAGCTGGCAGAAATACCGGGGTGAAACTGGTTTGCATCATTTCTTATTAATAATACACCGCCGGTACCCGCGCCATAAATACTGCCCGCAGGACCTTTAATAATTTCCACCGATTGAATGTTATAAAACCCAAGCTGGTTGAGGTAAGTGTTCCCGCCGGGATCTGTATATGGTATTCCGTCATAATAAACCTTTACATTCCTAACGCCAAAGGGGGAACGAAGTGAACTGCCTCGTATACTTAGCCGGTAACTTCCGGGTGATCGCTCTTCCATTCTTACACCGGGGTTGTTATTCATTGCAGATAATATGTTGGCATTATTAAAGCGGTTCAGGTCTCTTTTGCCTATGAGACTGATAGCCGCAGGAACATCAATGAGCTTCCTGTTATTTTCGTAAGCTTTTACTACCACTTCCTGCAATGCAAGCGTATCGGGTATTTCCTGCTGGGCCAGTAAATTATTTTGAAAGACACAAAGAAGGCAAATACTAATAATGATTCTCATGGATGGTTCAAATAAATTATGAGGTTCAAAGTTAGCTGCAAATGTTTCTAATATTAAAAAAAATGAAAGGCAGTGTTTAATAAAATTCTATCTTTCTCTCATGAAGGCTTCGAAGCAACTTACTCTTTTTGATACCACGATTATTATGGTAAGTTTTGTAATAGGCATGGGCATTTTCCGCACGCCGGTGAATGTTGCTAATGCTGTAAGCAGCCCGGCAATTTTTTTTGGAGCGTGGATAGCAGGTGGATTGATTGCTTTGTGCGGAGCGCTTACCTATGCCGAAATAGGAAGCCGTATGCCGGTTACCGGCGGCTACTACAAAGTATTTTCGTACGCATATCATCCATCCATAGCGTTCGCCGTGAACTGTATAATACTGGTTTCTAATGCGGCATCACTCGCCGCAGTTGCATTGGTAGGTGGTGAATATATTACCGGCATTCTCATTCCTTTATCGAACGATCTTAACTGGAGGATGATACCTGAGAATGCCTCTTATCTTCAAACCGTACAAATTGCAATAGCTGTTGCAGCTGTTGTGATTTTTTATACCGTGAATTTATTGGGGCTTAAGATGAGTGCACGTACTCAAAACGTACTGACCATTATTAAAATCACGATGGTGGTTTTGTTGATAAGCCCTTTGTTTTTTGCAGGTAGTGCGTCCCTGCCGGTAATGTCTTCTGCTTCTGCTGCAAGCCCGATATTTACTGAGTACCTGAAAGCATTTGGTATTGGGCTCGTCGCTGTAAGCTTCTCCTATGGCGGCTATCAGCAAACAATAAATTTTGGTGAGGAAGTTACTAATGCAAAAAAGACTGTACCGCGTGCCATTTTCTTAGGCATCATCATCATTGTCGTTTTGTACCTACTCATCAACTATGCTTACGTGAAAGTGATTGGATTTGAAGAATTGAAAACGGCGAAGAATATAGCAGCTATTATGGCCTCAAAGGTTTTTGGCGTGAATGCCGAACGCATTTTATCGGTATTGCTTTTTTTTAGCGTGATGGGCTATGTAAATGTTTTGCTGATGAGCAATCCACGTGTAATGGCGGCCATGAGCGATGACAAAATACTTCCTCCTGCATTTGGCAAAAGGCATATAAAAACAGAAGTACTTACAACATCATTAACTGTTTTTGCAGTAATGTGTGTATTAATAGTTTTTTGGGCAAAACAATTCGATGCAATATTAAGT
>JBBSBD010000396.1:0-4857 GCA_038251675.1 Chitinophagales bacterium
GTAAATGGCGTTTATGAAAAAATAGTTCCTCTTAAAATTACCTGGCTTGAATTCCTGCCTGCCGGACAGGCAGGTTCAAAAGGCCTTTCTATTGATATGGGCATTCTTCTTGATCCCATTTCAGTGATGATGCTCGTGGTAGTAACCTTTGTTTCATTGATGGTGCATATCTATAGCCTGGCTTATATGAAAGGCGAAGAACGGTTCGCAACTTATTATTCTTTCTTAGGTTTATTTACCTTTTCAATGCTGGGCCTGGTAATCTCTTCAAATATTTTTCAGATCTATATTTTCTGGGAACTCGTAGGGATTTCATCATTTCTACTTATAGGTTTTTATTATGACAAGCCCAGTGCTGTTGCTGCCTGTAAGAAGGCTTTTATCGTAACGCGCTTTGCTGACCTGGGGTTTTTAATCGGCATTTTAGCCCTTTCATTTTATTCAGGCACCCTGGATTTTAATACGCTGATCGAAAGGCTAACATCGCCCGGTTCTGAAGAATTGAATACGGCTTTGACCTCTTCGTTCCTTGGCATCTCGGGATTAACATGGGGCATGACATTGGTCTTCATTGGAGCAGCAGGTAAAAGTGCCATGTTCCCTTTGCACATTTGGTTGCCCGACGCGATGGAAGGCCCCACACCGGTTTCGGCATTAATACATGCAGCAACAATGGTTGTTGCCGGCGTGTATTTGGTTGCCAGGTTATTTCCTGTTTTTGCTATGTCAGCCCCGGATGCATTGCACCTGGTTGCGTATGTAGGAGCCCTTTCTGCATTGATAGCTGCTATCATTGCCTGCACCCAAACTGATATAAAAAGAGTACTGGCATTTTCCACCATGTCGCAAATTGGATATATGATGTTTGCGTTGGGCGTTTCAAAATATGGTGGCGAAGCAGGCCTGGGGTATACAGCTTCGATGTTTCATTTATTTACACATGCTATGTTTAAGGCGTTGTTGTTTTTAGGTGCAGGTGCTGTTATCCATTTTATTCACAGTAATGACATGAATGACATGGGCGGTTTAAGAAAACAATTACCGGCAACACACATCACATTTTTAATCGCCTGTTTAGCCATTTCCGGCATACCGCCTTTCTCTGGCTTTTTTAGCAAAGAAGAAATTTTATTAGCAGCATGGCAGCAAAATAAAATCATTTACTGGACCGCATTTCTCACTTCCGGCCTTACCGCTTTTTATATGTTCCGTTTATACTTCCGTATTTTCTGGAACAAAGAAGCACCTTCGGCTCATGGAAAAGCACCTGGCTTGGCAATGATATTTCCTATGATTTTATTAGCGATTGGAGCTGCCTTTGCCGGGTTTATCCCTTTTGGAAATTTTGTAACGACAGATGGTATCCCAACTGAATCCCATTTTGATTTGAAATTTTCAATCGCTCCTGTCGCGTTAGGCTTAGCAGGAATTTTTGCAGCAATGTGGTTGTACAAAAAACAAAATGACAAACCTGCAAGAATTGCTGCATCAATCGGAGGAATATACAAACTGGCACTACATAAATTTTACATTGATGAGGTATACCTGTTTGTAACGAAGAAGGTAGTATTCAATCTTATTGGAAGGCCAGCGGCATGGTTCGATCGCAATGTGGTAGATGGAATGATCAATCTAACCGGAAGGACAACAATGGATGTGTCAAAGGAGATAAAGAAATTTCAGTCAGGAAAAGTGCAGCAATATGCTATTTACTTTTTAGCAGGTGTGATTTTAATGGCAGTGTTTTTCATTTATATATTCAGATAAAAAATTTCTTCAGAGAAAAAGCAGATGAATCTTTTATTACTAATAGAAATCCCTTTATTAACTGCCATCCTTGTATTGCTTTCCCGCAACCAGCAGCAGGTAAAATGGATTTCCCTTATTGGTTCTGTTATTCAGTTGGCATTGGCCTTCACTTTGCTATTTACCTTCAGGCATGAAAGGGCTATGAATAATGTTGCGCAAATGTTATTCGAACAAAACTATACGTTGTTTGCATCGCTCAATATTAATTTCCATATCGGGGTTGATGGCATTTCAGTGGCAATGATCTTGCTCACTTCTTTTGTTCTGATCGCAGGAGTACTCGTATCGTGGAATATTGAGAAGATGACCAAAGAATTTTATTTCCTGCTCATCCTGCTTGCCTTGGGCGCTTACGGGTTTTTCATTTCTCTTGATTTATTTGTTCTGTTCTTTTTTCTCGAAATTTCAGTGATACCAAAATATCTTTTGATTGGCATTTGGGGAAGCGGCAAAAAAGAATACGCTGCCAACAAACTGGCATTGATGCTTATGGGGGGTTCCGCATTAATTTTAGTTGGAATCCTTGGTTTGTATTTTGCTACCGGGCATAATTTTGACTTGCTCAAAATATCCAAAACAAATATTCCCAATGATGTTCAGCACCTGATCTTCCCACTTTTATTTATTGGCTTCGGCGTGTTCACGGCATTGTTTCCATTACATACATGGGTACCCGACGGGCATTCCTCCGCACCAACAGCCGGTTCAATGTTTCTCGCCGGTATCTCCATGAAACTTGGAGGATATGGATGCTTACGGGTTGCTACCTATTTACTGCCAGAAGGAGCTAAAGAATATGCCAACATCATAATCATTCTTTCAGCCATCGGAATACTATATGGTGCCTTCGCTACTATGATGCAGAAGGATCTGAAATACATCAACGCTTATTCATCTGTGAGTCATGTTGGCTTCAGTTTGCTGGGTATTGGCATGCTTACTCAAACGGCTATCACCGGGTCATTGATGCAAATGGTATCACATGGATTAATGACGGCCCTTTTCTTCGCCGTTATAGGAATGATTTACGATCGTACCCATACAAGAATGGTTAACGAAATGGGAGGGCTTATGAAAGTGACGCCTTTCATAACTACCGTGCTATTTATCGTTGGCTTGTGCTCGTTAGGATTACCGGGCTTAAGCGGCTTTGTTGCTGAGATGACTGTTTTTATGGGATCCTGGCAGCACGATGATATGTTTCACCGGGTGGCAACAATCCTGGCAACTATGTCAATTGTGGTAACAGCAGTTTATATCTTAAGAGCAATCGGATCAACTGCCATGGGGCCGATAAAAAATGAAAATTATTTACAACTGAAGGATGCAAAATGGAATGAAAAACTTGCTGCCATAATATTGTTAGCAGGAATTTTTGCAATTGGTATTGCACCGGGTTGGTTAAATGATTTGTTGAGGCCAGGCGCCGAAGAGATCATGAAAAAGATTACAGGAGGTCAATAAAATTTCAGGATGACAGAATTTTTTACATTGATGAAAAATGAATTGGTGGTAACCGCCATCATCTTCCTTTTACTGTTTATTAAAATCGGCAAAGGATTAAAGAATGAGTTCTTGCTATCGCTCATCCAGCTAATGCTTCTGCTCAATTTTATCTTCAGTATTTTCTTTAATAAAGAAGGCGATCTTTTTGGAAATATGTTTCATAACACTCCACTGATTGTTTTCGAGAAAAGCGTTTTAAACCTGGCCGTTTATCTTATATCATTGCTTTGTTCGGGCTGGTTTAAAAAAACTCAAAATCTTACTGAGTTCTTTATCCTCATGTTATCCGCATTGCTTGGCATGTTCCTGATGATCTCCAGCGGTAATCTCCTTATATTTTATTTATCACTCGAGCTTGCCACTATACCCGTCGCTGCAATGGCCAATTTCGATCTTGAGAAAAAACGATCTTCAGAAGGCGCTATGAAAATGATTTTATCTTCAGCATTTTCATCGGGCATTTTATTATTTGGCATTTCATTAGTGTATGGCGCCACCGGAACTATCAGCTTTGCGGAGATACCACAGCACATCGTTGCTTCATCTCCTCTTCACATACTTGCCTTCGTATTCCTGTTCACAGGTTTTGCTTTTAAACTGTCCATTGTCCCTTTCCATTTGTGGACAGCGGATGTATATGAAGGTTCTCCCATTGCGGCCACCTCTTTTTTATCAGTTGTTTCAAAAGGATCGGTTGCGTTTATTTTCATCACTGCGCTTTACAAAGTATTTCAACCGATGCAAACTGTGTGGTATGTCATGCTGGTCATTCTTGCTATTACTACAATGGTCATAGGAAATTTATTTGCATTGCGTCAGCAAAATATAAAACGTTTTCTTGCTTTTTCTTCGATAGCGCAGGTTGGTTTCATTTTAGTGGGAATGAGCAACGGTGATAACTCCGGCACCACTGCAGTAGTCTATTTTGTATTAATTTATGTATTCTCGAATCTTGCCGCCTTTGGGGTTGCCTCAGTTATTTCAGAAAATGCGGGTAAAGAAAACATTGATGACTATAAAGGCCTATATAAAACAAATCCTTTCCTTAGCTGGATACTTGCGCTTGCGTTATTTTCATTGGCCGGCATTCCGCCAACGGCCGGTTTCTTTGGTAAGCTTTTTCTACTCACAGCAGGTGGTGCAAAAGGCAGCTACTCGTTCATAACAATTGCTGCGCTGAATATGATCGTTTCTCTTTACTATTATCTCAGAATAATAAGAGCGGTCTTTATGGATAAAAACGATATTCCTGTATCAAAAATAAAAATTGAAGCTCCTGTCGCGCTTGGTTTTATCATGTGTTGCACCGGCATTGTGCTTACCGGTTTTTTTGGCTGGATATACGATTACATTCTCTCTTTAACTGTGTAAATATGGCGATAAATAAAAATCACGAATTTGAGGAATTGGATGGTATTAAATGCGGCATTGTTGAAAAAAATGTCAATGCGGAAAGAGTTGCCTTTTTAAAAGACTTACTGGAGTGTAATGGCTACACGGTAGTATCAATGCCCTCCCCGCCACCTAAGTCAGCACCCGCAC
>JBBSBD010000397.1:0-4837 GCA_038251675.1 Chitinophagales bacterium
TTTTAACAATAAAATTCCTCTGTTAATATAAACATTCACTCATATGAAACTTCTCGGTCTTTCGCCAATGTTATGGACAAAACACCTTAGCCTAACCGTTGGTTTTTACACAAATATCCTGAAATTCAAATGCGATGAGCTGAATGAGGAATTGGGTTGGGCTTCGTTAAGCCGCGATAACGTACAGGTTATGCTGGCTGTTCCAAAGCAGCATCCTGAATTTAAAGTAGCTCAGTTTACAGGATCGATTTATATCCATACCGATGATGTTGAAAAAATTTGGAATGAATTGAAGGATAAGGCTGAAGTGGTTTACCCGATTGATAATTTTGAAACCGGTATGCGGGAATTCGCGATTTATGATTGCAATAAATACATAATTCAGTTCGGACAGGAAATTGATCTGAGTAAACTCAAGTAAAACTTACTGTACAGCCAGATACACGGCAATATGGCATTGCATTCAAATAAAACTTAACCATGTATATTCCCGCGGTCTTTTGGTTTCTCTCATTCATTATATTTGGATTGATCCTGATTTTATACAGGAGTCGATTCCGCAAGATAATTTTGCAAATTGAAATACAGTCCGCCAGCATTAAACCTAACTTCCTGAAAGAAATGAAAGCTTTATTCGGCAATATCTATCCTGACAACAGGAATTACCTGAAATCCAGAAACTATTATCGCTTTGCGCTAATTTTCTATTTATTCCTTTTTACGTCGTATCTAACATTTAGTCAAAACAAACCCATGAACGAAATTAAAACCGGAAGCACTATTCCACAATTTTCATTACCGGATCAAAACGGTAATATGTTCGATATCAATTCAGTAATCGGCAAAAAGAACCTTGTAATTTATTTTTATCCAAAAGATGACACCCCTGGATGTACGGCCGAAGCCTGCTCCTTCCGCGATCAGTTTGAAGTTTTCACTGAAGCCGATGCCGTAATTATTGGCATAAGCGGCCAATCGGTTGAAAGTCACAAAGATTTTGCTGAAAAACACAGACTTACGTTCACACTTCTAAGTGATAAAGGCAATAAGATTCGTAAACTTTTTGGTGTACCTACAAATTTTCTGGGTCTGATACCAGGCCGCGTGACCTATATTGCGGATAAAACCGGAAAAGTGATATACATTTTCGATTCACAAACACAGGCAACAAAACATGTGGATGAAGCACTGAGAATACTGAAAGAATTAAAATAATGCAGTTATGAAAGTTCAGCAAATAGGCAAGCTGTTTATCTCACTGCTCTTGCCACTTGGAGTCGGAGCCATTGCAGGAATGTTTACTTCAAAGGCAATACCCGGATGGTATGCCTCGCTGAACCAGCCAACATTCAACCCGCCCAACTGGGTTTTTGGCCCGGTTTGGACCATGCTCTATATAATCCTGGGTATTTCCTTGTTCCTGATCTGGAAACTTGAGCCAGGCAAGGAACGCAACAAAGCTCTGCTGGTGTTTTCAGTGCAATTGCTGTTAAACTTCGGGTGGAGTTTTTTCTTCTTCTATTTTAAAATGATTGGCGTTGCTTTAATTGATATTGTTGCTTTGTGGATAATGATTGGTATTATGCTTTACCGTTTCTATAAGTTAAAGCCGTTAGCAGCATACATTAATATCCCGTATTTATTGTGGGTTACTTTTGCCACTGCGTTGAATGCAGCTTATTTTTCACTCAACACATACTGATTTGGAATAATTTTTATGTGCTTGGTCCCGATAGCTGTCGGGATTGGTGCTTGGTGAATGGTGAATAGGCTAATAAACAGTATTAAAAAACATTAACCATCTGAATTTTGTTATTTACAACAACAGAATAATAAATAATACGAATCAAGGGTTGAATTCAACTATTTTAGTTGAGGTTGCTTAACAAACCCTTCAAGGGTTTTAAACCCTTGAAGGGTTTGTTTAAAAGGAGGTTTTATTCAGCTCTTATTTAAAAAAAATATAATTCAAACAAAATATAACACACTCACATTCATCTGTTTAACATACACGTAATTTAGCCCTCATGAAGAATTCCTTTTCCCTCCTGTTTATTTCATTTTTTCTTCCCCTGGTAATTTTTGCACAAAAGGAAAACCTGCGTAATCTCAGCCCGATGGATGTTTATCGTCTCACCAGCGTAAGAAGTCCAAAAATAGCACCCGATGGCAACTGGATTTTATATAGTGCATCAAATGCAGATTCAACAAAAGATGAGTACGTTTCGAAACTCTATATGGTGAGCAGCAATGGAAAGGAAACAGTTCCTTTAACTGAACAAACAAAAAAATTCAGCAATTATGACTGGTCGCCCGATGGTAAGTATATTTCATTTTTAACAAAGAGCACGGTCGAAAAAGAAGGATCACAGTTGTACCTGATGGATCGCAGAGGCGGCGAGCCGGTGCAGCAGACTCATATTAAAGGGGAGATTGAAAATTATTATTGGTTCCGGGATGCGAAACAATTGGTTTTTGTAATCAAAGATTTTGACTATTCGGATACCGCAAAAACAAAAATCCGGAAACCTTACGAAATTAACAGGTACCAGTTTAAGGACGATGCGGATGGATACCTTGATGATCGTAAAACACATTTATATCTTTATACACTCGAAACCAAAAAGCTGGACACACTTACCAAAGGGAATTTTAATGAAACGGATGTGGATATCAGTTCCGACGGGAAATATATTACTTATTCGAGTAATGTAAGCGCCACACCTGACCAAAATTCAAATACCGATATATTCCTGCTTTCGACTGCTAGCGGCGCCAAACCGCAGCAATTAACATTTTATAAAGGCTCGGATGGATCGCCACGATTTAGTCCTGATAACAACACTATTGCTTTTTTAGAGTCTAGCTCGGAGAATCCATTTGATATGTACGACCTGAAACAACTGGGATTATTAGATATTAAAAGCAAAACGCCCAAAATTATAACCCAAAATTTTGATCGCTCTTTTGAAAATATTGCCTGGAACAGGAATGGAAAAACAATTTTTGCATTAGTTGAAGATGACCGCAAACAAAACATTGTCCAGGTAGATATTACCAATGGAGCAGTTGTGAATTTGACAAACGAAACGGGCGTTTACAGTTCGCTGAATATCAATACAAAAGGCGCCATGGCAGTGCTTTACAGCAATCCTGATGTTCCGAACGAAATATATTTTTCCGATAACTCTAAATTTAACAGGGTTACGCATATCCAGGATGCTTATTTAGAGCCGCTGCGTAAAATTTATAAAAAAGGATTCAGCGCTGTTGCTTCGGATGGCAATACCGTTTCCGGGATTTTATATGTAGCCGACAGCAACGCCAGGAAATTGCCTTTGGTTCTGTTTATCCATGGTGGTCCGGTTGGCCAGGATGATTATTCGTATAATTTAACCAGGGAAATTTATGCCGCAGCAGGATATGCAGTAGCAGGTGTAAATTACAGAGGCAGCAGCGGACGCGGTGCTGATTACACCAAAACCATTTATGGTGATTGGGGAAATAAGGAAGTAAAAGATATTATCGGGGCGGCTGATTACCTGATAAAGCAAGGCATAGCCGATTCAAACAGGATGGCCATTGCAGGATGGAGTTATGGTGGAATTTTAACCAATTATACCATTGCTACCGATAAGCGTTTTAAAGCAGCTGTGAGCGGGGCAGGAAGCTCTTTAATGCTTTCTTTTTACGGCACTGACATGTATATCTCGCAGTACGAACCTGAATTAGGCAAACCCTGGGAAAATCTTCAGAAATGGCTGAATGTTTCTTACCCGTTTTTTAAAGTAAAGGAGATAAAAACACCTACCTTATTCATGGCAAGTCAGAATGATTTTAATGTTCCGGTGGTGGGTGCCGAGCAAATGTACCAGGCATTTAAATCGGTAGGAATACCAACCGAATTAATTATTTATCCAAATCAGCATCACGGATTAACGATCCCAAGTTATATCGTGTACAGGTATAACAGTCATATAAACTGGTTCAAAAAATACCTTAAGTAGAAACGATAAGGCTATTTTGGTATTGTTTTGTTGGCGCAAATGCAAAAAAAAGACGAGGGACAGTTTGATAATGTTGATTAACAACAGAGTATTTAACATGACCCGGACTGACTTACATATAAGACCGGCCCTACCTGACCGACATTATATCTATGCCGGGACGACTTATGATAAGGAAAAGTTGAATGCTACTGTTTCGAATTTTTAGTAATTTATACCAGCAAGTATTTGACCAGGTAACGAGTTAACTTTGCTCTTTTAAATTTTAAATCATGCACGATTTAAATAATCTTCTGTTTTCACTTCTGATTTATATTGGCTCATTTTCCGCCGGGCTGCTCGGCTCATTAACCGGGCTTGGTGGCGGAGTAATTGTTGTGCCAATGCTTACAGTATTATTTGGAGTAGATATTCATTTTGCTGCAGGTGCATCGCTGATTGCTGTAATTGCCACATCTTCCGGTGCCGCATCAGCTTATGTTAAAGAAGGGTACTCGAATATACGAATAGGTATGTTCCTTGAAATCGCAACTACAATTGGCGCAGTTGCAGGAGCCTGGCTTGCAGGAATTGTTTCGGTAAATACGATTTCATTTATCTTTTCAGCAATTCTTATTTATTCAGCTGTTTCATCCATATTTTTCAAAAAAGAAGAAGTTAATTATACAGATGTAAATAAATATGCACGTATATTTAACTTAAATGGCCAATATCCTACACCGGAGGGAAAGCAGAGTTATTCAGTTCAACATGTTCCATTTGGATTTGCGCTCAGCAGTCTGGCAGGCATTATGTCGGGCTTACTTGGGATTGGAGGAGGAGCAATAAAA
>JBBSBD010000398.1:0-4835 GCA_038251675.1 Chitinophagales bacterium
ACAGGACAATTCATATTGGCTGATGAAGAGGCATGGCGTATATGGGAGAACAGTTATAGTAATTATATTTTGCATTTTGCCAAAATTGCCGATTCTGTTCATGCAGAAATATTTTGTATAGGAACCGAGCTTGGAAACGCTGTCAGCCAAAGACGATTATTTTGGAATAGACTGATTGATTCCATAAAGCAAAGATATCATGGACAAATAACTTATGCAGCCAATTGGGATGATTATGATAAAGTGTCATTTTGGGGGGAAATGGATTTCATCGGCGTTGATGCGTATTTCCCTTTGATAAACGATAAAACGCCATCCACTCAGGATATCGTGGATACATGGGATAAATATTTACCTGGTCTTGAAAAAATTAGTGGTGAGAATAAACGGCCAGTTCTTTTTACTGAATACGGATACAGAAATGCGGATGGTTGCGCAGCAGAACCATGGAAAGAAGATGGTAGCTCTGTGAATAACAGGGCGCAGGAAAATGCATACGAAGCATTCTATGAAAGTTTTGCAAATAAAAATTGGTTTGCTGGAGGTTTTGTTTGGAAATGGTATGGCGAAAATTATTCCAGGGGAATGAATAAAGTTGATTTCACCCCACAGGGGAAACCGGCTGAAGAAGTTATAAAAAAATGGTATAAGGCCGCTGCATCCCAGCCCTTCGACGGAAAAGAAGTGCATGAACCCGGAAAATAATTTTTAGAAATAAAAGATTGTGGCATACATTGAAATATTGTAGCATAACGCTTGTTACGCCTTTAGGTGATAGGGGTTCTTTTCTTATATTTGCGAACTTAAAATTTATTCATGTCAGTATTAGTAAACAAAGATTCAAAGATCATAGTGCAAGGCTTTACCGGCACCGAGGGTACATTCCACGCTACACAAATGATAGAATACGGAACTAAAGTTGTTGGTGGTGTTACGCCAAATAAGGGCGGAATAACCCATCTTGACAGGCCGGTATTTAATACAGTTGAACAAGCTGTAAAGGAAACCGGCGCCGATGTGAGCATCATCTTTGTACCGCCCGCATTTGCAGCAGACGCAATCATGGAAGCTGCCAATGCAGGAATAAAACTGATCGTTTGTATTACAGAGGGAATACCTGTACAAGACATGGTAAAAGTGAAAAATTATTTATTGGACTCTAATTCAAGATTGATCGGCCCTAATTGTCCCGGAGTAATTACTGCCGATGAATGTAAAGTGGGCATCATGCCCGGCTTTATTTTTAAGAAAGGTAAAATAGGAATTGTTTCAAAGTCTGGAACACTTACGTACGAAGCAGCTGACCAGGTAGCGAAGGCAGGTCTTGGAATATCAACTGCGATAGGCATTGGAGGAGATCCTATAATCGGAACTACTACAAAAGAAGCTGTAGAGCTTTTTATGAATGATAAAGAAACGGACGGCATTGTTATGATAGGAGAAATAGGAGGAAGCATGGAAGCAGATGCTGCTTACTGGATAAAAGAAAACGGAACCAAACCTGTTGTCGGTTTTATTGCCGGCCAAACCGCTCCTGCTGGTCGTCGCATGGGCCATGCCGGAGCGATAGTCGGCGGCGCCGAAGACACTGCGGCTGCTAAGATGAAGATACTTGCTGAGTGTGGAGTGCACGTAGTTGCCAGCCCCGCTGATATTGGAAAAACAATGGCCGATGTTATGAAAGGTAAATAGGTCAATTAGGAAAGGTGAAAATTATCAATGGCTTAATTGCGAAATTGCAACACCCTTAGCATTTTCAATCATTTTCACATTAATCAGTCCTTCCATAAAAAGGGAAACAGTATTATGGCCAATGCTATAACCATTGCATCGAATCCAAGAAGCAACAGCAACATTTGTATCAATGCGCCTTCTCTGAAAATTTCTCCAAAGGCGGATTTTGAGAGTTTCATCAATAACATTAACTGGGGAATTATAAGAGGAAATCCAAGGATGGCCATCACTGCAGCATTTTGTTGAGCCTTGGCAGCGATGGCCGCCATTAACGTAAATACTAGGCTCAGGCTTATCCCTCCTAAAAATGCGATTAATGCAAAACGAAATTGATTCAAGACAGGCTGACCAAGTAAAATTCCAAAAAGCACAAGACTTACTACAATCATAACACACATAACCAAAGTGCTATAAATAAGCTTTGCAAGAATGAATGTGACGGGGCTCGTGATCGAAAAGAAATACAACATTCTACCCTTACTCTCCTGCAAGAAGCTTTTTGCTACCGCATTTACGCATACAAATAATTGTATCATCCAGAAAAGCCCGTTATAGACAGTGCTTTCCGGTTGCCCCATAGCAAGATATAATACAAAAATTGTAGAGGCAACGTAAAGCAATACTCCATAAAAAATGTGTTGTTGCCTTAACTCAAGAAGTAAATCCTTTTTTAATAAAATAATAATTTTTGACATTTTGCAATCTTACTACTAAAATTTCGGTCTTCCATTTATTCAAAAGCACCTTTGATTTTTATAATGAAAATTGTTCCCGGAACTGCGAAGGTTTGAAAAAAAAATGTTCAAATAAAAAATTCAGTTCCCTGTAAAACTTTCAACGAATTGAATTAATTTAGGATTCCCTTAACATTTCAAAATTAACACACATGAGAGGTCTATCATTTCTCCTAATTGCATTTTTCCTTGCGTACACTGCCACTGCCCAGGAATCAGTGGTTGCCAAAAATCCTGAAGTTATTACCGGTAAATTAATCAAAGTAACAAAGGATCTTAGAAATTTTACATTGGTTGATAAAGCAATTCCGGATGTAATAGTAAGAGATGAAGATGGTATCATCGGGAAGGATGAAGAATTTGAGGAAGGAAGTGATCCAGTATTGTATCCCACGCAGGTGTTTGCAGAAGACCCTGCATTGCAAAAAAATTATCCTTCGAAGCAGCATAAACAATCGGCAATTGACCGGGCTATTACCGGAAATTTTGCAGGTATGCCTTATCAGCCGTTGAATCCTCCCGACCCAACAATGTGTGCCGGCCCCAATCATATCATTCAAATGATCAATGGCGCATCCGGAGCTCTGTTTAAAGTATATAATAAAAGTGGCGGCCAGGTAGTAGCACAAACCTATTTGGATGCCATTACCGGCAAGGGCGGCTTGGGTGATCCAATAGCTTTATATGACCAGCTTGCAGATAGATTCATTCTAACAGAATTTGCCAACAAACCTGAAACCGGCACTGAAGGATTAATTGTAGCTATTACGAAAACAAGTGACCCGGCGGGGCAGTGGTATGTGTATTTTTTTAGTACTGGAAATACTTTTCCCGACTATCCGAAATTTTCCGTTTGGCCCGATGCATATTATGCCACAACGAATGATTTTGCAAATGCAGCTACTTATTCCGGATCAAGTGTATATGCGTTCGACAGGGCCAAAATGATTGCTGGTAACGGAACCGCTACTATGCAAAAGCTTACTCTTGGAACTACCAGTAAATTCTTTTCTATGTGTCCCGTTGATCTGGAAGGCACCTCTCTTCCTCCATCCGGTACGGGAGGATTGATTGCTTACATGGCAGATGACGCTTGGACATCCACGACTTCTGATGTGGATAGCATCGGCATCCTGGAATTTAAAGTTGATTTCGTAACTCCGGCAAATTCACGTGTAACTACAAAAGCATCGTTGGCCACAGTGGCATACAAGTCGGATATCTGCACAGCCACAAGAGGACAATGTATTACACAGCCTGGAACATCTGTTAAAGTGGAAGCATTACATCAGAAAATTATGAACCAGCCAATTTATAGAAATTTCGCGGGGTACGAGGGTATTGTAATGTCGCATGTGGTCGATAAAGGCTCCAATATTTCCGGGGTGCGCTGGTATGAACTCCGGAAAACAACTGGTAATTGGGGCATTTATCAGCAAAGCACTTACGCTCCCGATAATACGCATAGATGGATGTCCACCATTTGTTATGATGCAAACGGAAATATCGGCTTAGCTTATAATGTTGCGTCTTCAGCGACTGGAGTATATCCGGGGGCACGATATACTGGAAGGCAAGAATGTGATCCCTTAAACACGATGACATATAGTGAAAATGTTATCATAGCTGGAACGGCTTCAAATGCAAGCACCCGTTATGGCGATTATAACGAATTGGTTTGTGATCCGGATGGTGTTACTTTTTGGTTTACCTGCGAGTATAATGCCGCATCAACCTGGAGCACACGTATCGCTTCCTTTACGCTGGATCCCTGCACCCCTGTTACATGCGGCGATCCTGCCGGGCTTTCATCCTCTGCAATTACCAATACAAGTGCAACTGTGAGCTGGGCCGCTGTGCCTAATGCCTTGAGTTACGATGTAGATTATAAACTAACTACCACCTCTACATGGACTAATGCAGCAACAGCACTTACAACAACATCTAAAAATATAACGGGGTTAGCACAGGGAACAACTTATGATTGGAGGGTGAGAGCAAACTGCTCAGGTGGAAGTGGAAATTATGTAAGCGCCCAATTTACGACCACGTCCCCTGTAGCCTGTAACGCCCCAACGGGGCTTAGTTCTGCTCCGTCTCCAACTACAGGATATGTTTCATGGACTGCTGTAAGTGGTGCGAATAGCTACGACGTGGACTATAAGGCAACAAGTTCTTCCACATGGATTAATGTAGCAAGTGCAATACCAGGCACCTACTCTATATTGAGCAATTTAGCCTATTCTACTTCTTACGATTGGAGAGTGAGAACAAATTGTGCCTCAGGAAGCAGTACTTATAGTGCCGGGCAGTTTTCAACTGCGGCTGCATCTGGTTGCATTGATCCTACCGCACTGGCTTCTTCTG
>JBBSBD010000399.1:0-4801 GCA_038251675.1 Chitinophagales bacterium
AAGGTTGACAATTCAAGGGGTGTTTGGAAGGCTCCAGCCAATGTGAATATTGAGAATGCAATTCAACCGCAATATTTAATTACAAATCAAGAGCAACAAAATCTAAACGTTGATTCACTGGCAGGTAAGTCTGTGAATGTGATCAGGAAATTTGAAGGACGCGGGCCGGCTATAGTTTGGGGAGCACGAACCCTTGCCGGTAATGATAATGAATGGAGATATATTTCTGTTCGCAGGTATTTTAATATGGTGGAAGAATCAACTAAAAATGCAACAGAGCAATTTGTATTTGAGCCAAATGATATCAACACATGGGTGCGTGTAAAATCAATGATCTCCAATTATCTCACGGAGCAATGGAAGGCCGGAGCATTAATGGGAGCTTCAACTAAGGAAGCTTATTTCGTGCATGTTGGCCTTGGCGAAACGATGACTGAGCAGGACATTTTTGAAGGGCGCATGATTGTGGTCATCGGGCTGGCGGTTGTTCGTCCTGCTGAATTTATTATCCTCAGGTTTATGCACAAAATGTTGCAGGAATCTTAATTCAATAAAAATTAATACTCATTAAAATATTTTAAAATGAATATTCAAAAAAGAAATAGTGATTGTCCACCCCCACCTCCAGGCGATTGTAACGATTGCCAGGACAAAGACAATGCTACACAAAAAAGCATAAATAATGAGCGCATCATTATTTGCAATCTTTTATATGAAACGGAGGGGAATGTTGAGCAGCAGCAAACGAAATTTGATGGTGAAAAAGAAGTTTTCCAGGAAAAGAAATGTATGTTTTTACATACAGAAGAAAATTACAGGCGATATAGA
This sequence comes from Chitinophagales bacterium, assembly GCA_038251675.1. Taxonomy (GTDB): domain Bacteria; phylum Bacteroidota; class Bacteroidia; order Chitinophagales; family Chitinophagaceae; genus Ginsengibacter. The sequence continues at coordinate 829 of JBBSBD010000399.1, forward strand.
AATTTGGAAATATGTGCCGGCACAGAGTTAATTCAAACAAATGATTCTGTAAAAGCAAATGTTGCAGCTTTGAAAAAATGGAATAGTGATCTGAATAAGATCCTCACTGATCTTACCAAACAGATAAAAGACACTAAAAGCAAATTTGCGGATTTAAAATCAGCATCGTGTAAACTTGATGACAGCATTACAGATAAATGCAATGCTGCACAGTGGAAGGCAATTACGGGTAAAACAGCCGAAAACTGTAATGATAATCCAAAACCTCCCATTGACGCATGTAAAAATGCTGAGACAGAAATTAATAACCTGGTATGCTATCCTAAAGGGCTTGGAAAAGATATTGATTACATCTTTCAATCATCTGCTGATGTTACCGGTATCCAAATCTTTTCAAACATTGACACATTGGAGCCGCTTCAAAAATCGCTTTCCGATAAATCAAATGCTTTTGAAAAGCTGATAAGTGATACGATGAAAACGCGGAAGGGTGAGCTTGATAAGTTACAGGATGATCTTGTGCTTTCTGTAAAATCAATCACACAATCTGCTATGGATCGCAATAGTATGCGGGCCAGTTTTGAAGGATATTACGATGCGGTTGATTTTCTATGTTGTCCTTCTTGTGATTGTGTTAATGATAATCCTAATGATTCCAATTCTGAAAGCGGCAATTGCAAAGATGATTGCAATCCAAGATTGCATGATTGTGAAACCAAAATTTGCGATATCTGCGACGATGTTCAGAATACTTTCTGTTGTGACACACCAGACAACCCGGATAAAAAATGCGACTAAACTTATTTTATATAAAAAATTAAAAGAAAGATTATGCTTACAAATCATAATTATCAGCCTATCAGTCCGGATTGGGATAAAGATACCATCCTGGATTGTTGCAAAAAAGAAAATCCCGACGACCCTACCTGTGTGGAGTGTTGTTACGATACCTGGCAGACTGAATTAAAAACTGTGACCCAGAAGTATAACAGTGTTAAAGAAAATGCTGATCAGTTACAAAAGAAACTTGCATTCATTACCGACCGGAGGAACAAATACCGGAAATGGATTGACGAGCTTAATGATGCGCAGGACCTGGCTCTTGCCATTTGTAACCAACTGGAATTAATTGCAGTTCAGTCCGACAAGATTTGGTACAACTCCTGCAAGGCTGTTGATGCCATTGAAATTCTGTTTTGCATGATGCGTGATTTTTTCATGCAACTGGATTCATTAAAGACGCAGTACGACGATCTTCAAAACTGCATAACAAATAACACAGATCCCTCGCTGGTGAAAGGCCAGGGTATTCTCAAGAGCCTGGACGATTACAAAGCGAAGCTCGATGCAGTAATTAAATTAAGGGATGACATCGTTAAAAATATTGTTGCCGCAATAAAGATTGCTAACTTAATCAGAAATAATATTTCTACAAAAGATTGTCCTGATAAAGACCATCCCTACGATCCATGCGCATCTAATCCACAGCCTTGTGCCGGTGATGATAATTCTTACTATGGTTTTAAAACGGTGATCTGCGAGTGGTACAATGCTTTTAAATGCGACGTGGATTGTGTTGAAGACAGCAGCACAAATACTGAATCTCAAACAAAGCAATCGGATACAAACGTTATCCAGAGCGATTGCGGCGATGACAGTTGTGAATTATTACCCACTTTCGATTTTCCTATTTGCAATAACTCCTACAAAGCCTGTGTGCAAAAATGGTTAACTGCAGATGAAACTATGTATGCCAACTTAACGGCACAACTACAGGAGGCCAATAAGAAAAAAGAGGCCTTGACAGCATGTAAAAATAGTTTGGATAAAGCGATAAAAGCGGTTGATCCTAAATTGAGATGTAACTAAATTCAATTAAACCTTTAAATTAAAAAGTTATGCCAGATTTTAAATATCCTCTTCCAAAATTTCATTTCGAACTTGAATGGGGAGGAACACGTTTAGGGTTTACAGAAGTAACGGGCTTGGATTTTGAAACTGAAGTAATTGAATACCGGGAAGGCAACCTGCCTTCTTATAATAAAACAAAACAACCCGGCCTTACAAAATATACGGATGTTACTTTAAAGCGGGGTATCATTTTGGATGATCTTGAATATTTTAATCAATGGGTAAAGACCGCAATGTTCCAGGAAATAAAAGAGCAATACAGGCGCACTGTCACCATAAAACTTTTAAATGAAGAGCATAAAGCCATTATAGTTTGGACTCTGTCCAAAGCATGGCCTTCTAAAATTCAATCAACAGATTTAAAAGCTGATGGAAATGAAGTTGCCATTGAAACATTAACTTTTGTTCATGAAGGCCTCACCATGACAAAGCCCTGATCATCTCATAATAATTAAGTTAATGCTATGCCTGACATTTTATATCAGACGGTAAATTTTCATTTCAAAGTGGATTTCAATTTTGATGCGCAGGATAAAACCGATATCAGGTTTCAGTCTGTTACGGGATTAGATTCTACTTTGGATACTGAACAGGTAAGGGAAGGGGGTGAAAATCGCTTTGAGCATGTGCTGCCGGTTAGAAGAAAATATGGACCGCTCACTTTAAAACGCGGTTTGCTTAAGCCTTCGGATTCTGCATTAACACGATGGTTAAAACAAGCTTTTGATGATGAACAAGTAGTTCCTCTTCAAACAGTAACCATTTCACTTTTAGATGAGCAGCATAATGCATTAATGCATTGGACTGTAAATAATGTGTGGCCCCGCAGTTGGAGAATGGGAGAGCTTAATGCAGAGCAGGGTGCAGTTCTGATAGAAACATTGGAATTAAATTATAACAGGTTATTATTTGATAATCCATCATAATAAAAATATGCCGATAGAAATAAGAGAATTAGTTATTAAAGCAACAGTTGTCCAGGAGGGTACCGGGGGAGCCGCTTCCGTGCCATCATCTAATTCTAATAATAATGTATCTCCTAATGAAGAAATCATAACAGCCTGTGTGGAAAAAGTAATGGAGATTTTAAAAGAAAAAAATGCCAGATAATTCAAAAACACTTTCCAAGCTTATTATCCATTCATTTGATAAGAATGATTTTAAGAAGGAAGATAAAAGTAAATTATTCACGACTCCTATCAACCCTGAATCATTCACTAAAAATTACAGGGTTGAATTGGATACCACCCGTGGGCATGGGCAGTCAACTACTAATCCACAATATAAATCTTCAGCACCCCAGGAATTAAGCATTGAATTTATTCTCGACGGAACAAAAACGCTGGAGGGTTATGTAGATGAATATAAAAAGCTGGATGTGCATGCCCAATTGCAGAAATTACTGGAATGTGTTTATGATATAAATGACCAGATACATCGCCCGAGATTTTTGAATGTGCAGTGGGGGTCAGAAATAGATTTTAATTGTGTTCTTTCAAGCCTCGATATTAATCATACGTTGTTCAATCCAAATGGGTCGCCTTTGCGGGTGAAAATAAACGCGTCCTTTATCCATTATGTTTCACCGGAAGAGCGAGCAAAAGGAAACCAGAATAAATCACCGGACCTTACTCATTACAAAAGAGTAAACAAGGGAGACCGTCTTGATTTACTTACTTATAATGTTTACAATACGCCCAATTATTTTTTGCAGGTCGGGAGAGTAAATAATCTTACAAGCGTTAGAAATCTAAAAGCTGGTATTCAGCTTTATTTACCTCCACTCGATAAAACTGAAACCTGATGCCGAGTACTTTAATTCCAAATGATTCCAAACACGATGTAGCTACCTTTAAGATAACGGTAGATGGAACCGAAGTAGATCCATCGTATCAACTTTTGTCGCTTTCTATTTTCAAGGAATTAAACCGCGTATCTACTGCCAGCCTTGTTTTTCGCGATGGCGATGCAGCACTTCAGACATTTACGCTCAGCAATAAGCAGGATTTTGTTCCCGGTAAAAAGATTGAAATCAGCATCGGCCGAGACAGCAAAAATACAA
>JBBSBD010000400.1:0-4735 GCA_038251675.1 Chitinophagales bacterium
GTTCCCTCATTGCCACCGCTAACTCTTACGCTATAATCCTGGATGGGTGCATCCTTGTTTTTCAGGGCATCCTGCCAATTTGTAGTTTTATTATTTCCGGCATATAACGAACTGGACTGGTCATATCTTGGGCCAAACTTTTGTTCAAAAGTGTTTCCCGGCTCCGGATTTGCTGCGTATGCTTCACGTACCAGGTCAAAGTATTGTTGGGTATTAAGTGTAGAAATTGTTTTAGGAATATTTTGTATTCCGTATTGTGCTGTAAACTCTACACGTGGCCGGCCTGTGGCGCCTTTCTTGGTTGTAATAAGGATAACGCCGTTTGAAGCCCGCACACCATATATCGCAGCGGCCGAAGCGTCCTTCAATACTGTTATAGACTCAATGTCCTGCGGATTAATCATCGAGAAAATATTTATAGGAGAGCGAATATCTCCAATGCCGCCTGTGGTGATGCCACTTCCACCTTCGAAAATGGGTACACCATCTACAACATACAATGGCTCTGCATTTCCAAATGTGTTAACTCCGCGAATCCGGATAGTTGGCCTTGCTTGAGGATCACCTCCGCCGGAGCTTACGAACACACCTGCAGCCCTTCCCTGTAAGGCAAGTTCAGGAGTAAGAGATGTACTTTTCTCAATTTCTTTATTACTTACTACAGATATTGCACCGGTTACATCTTTTCGCTGGCGTGTTCCATAACCAATTACGACAACTTCTTCCTGCTGAGAAAGAAATCTTTTTAATACCACATTCACTGAAGTTTTCCCGTTAACATTAATTTCCTGTGTCTCCATACCTACATAAGAAATTAAAAGAATTTTCGATGAGTTATCAGGAATCTCAATCTGGAATTCACCATTTGAATTTGTTGATGTTCCTATAGAAGAATTCTTAAGTTGAATACTTGCTCCTATAACAGGCTGGCCGCCTTCGTCGGTAACCTTGCCGCTTACCTGTATGGGAGGTGGCGGCGGCAATGGCACGTCTTGAAATTGTACCTGCATTGCAGGTTTGCGTGAAATTACAATGGTATTATTTTCGATGGAATATGTAAGAGGCTGCCCTTTAAAACAATATTGCAGCGCATCAAGCACAGGAACATCTTTTACATCAATACTCACCCGTGGCGCATCTTTCATAGTATTTTTGGAAAAAAGAAAACCGAACCCGGTTTGCTTTTCGATCTCTTTAAACACTTTAAAAAGAGGGGCATCTTTTAAAGACAGCGTAACAGTCTGGGTGACTCCTTTTGCAGAAATCTGTAAAAATGCGGCGGTCAGTAAAACGAAAGTCAACTTCATTGCCTTCAAAATTTGAGATGTCAACAACCGGCTTACCTTGTTTCGGCTTTTAGCAGCGCAGCTTTGGTTGCTGCATGTTTGTAAATTCATACATTTGCATTGTTTAGGTTAATGAATAAATGATTCTTAGCAGTTTTATTTTATTTCTATATCAGCCTCAACAGCCGGAAATGTTCAAGCATTTCCGGCATTGTTTTAACGGCTTTTCATCACTTTACAATAATGTTTTTCCCTTCGATTTCAAACCCTACTCTCCCGGTTTTTTCAAGCATCGTTAGTATTTGTGATATGTTTACATTTCTTGAGATAACACCAACAAATTCTTCATTGGTTACATTCCCTTCATAGCTCGCTGTTACTCCATACCATCTTTCAAGTTGGCGCATTATACTTTTTATATCAGCATCCTGAAAAATAAATTTTGAATTCTTCCAGGCCATAACTTCATCTAGGTCAACCTCTTTTTTTTGGAATGGCACATTGTTATTCGTGTTGCTTGCTATTACCTGCTGGCCGGGTGTAATTATAATATTTGAATTGTTCTTGCTAACCTTCACAGAACCTTCAATGAGCGTGGCTTTTATTGCACCTTCATTTTCGTAAGCGTTAATATTAAAATGAGTGCCTAAAACTCTCACTTCGAGATCATTTATCATTACATGAAATGGCTTTCGGGCATCGTGAACTACTTCAAAATAAGCCTCACCTTTTATGCTTACTTTTCGGTCGTCGCCGGGAAAAGATGTAGGGTAAGTAATAGAGCTTGCAGCATCCAGCCATACTTTAGTACCATCTGCAAGTACTACCTGGTATTGCCGTCCAACAGGAGTTGACATAGTATTGTAAACTACTTCAGAAGAATTATTTTTTACAGAATAAGATAAGAGCCCATTTTTATTTATGACTTGTGAATGCCCCTGCAATCCAACTGAACCCTGCAAGCTGTCAAGAACAATTTTACTTCCATCGGAAAGTGTAAGTACGGCACCTGTTTTACCTGGAGAAATGTCTTGCAAAACGGGTTGCACTGTTTTAACCGCAGCAGTACTGTTTTTACCTGGTTTTTTAAAAATAAAAAGTGAAGAAGCGGCCACTAAAAACAAGATAACGGAAGCTGCTGCAACCATTCTTCTCATTTGTAATATTTTAGCCGGCTTACTGGCTCTGCGGGAAATTTCTGTAGTTAGAAAATTTTGTATTGCAGATTTTAATTCCATATTCTCCTCACCCAAATATCTATCTTCAAGAAAATCTTCTTTCAATACAAAGTCAAGATGTTCCTGGTATCCTTTATGTTTTAATAAATCTGCGAGCCTGCGCTTTTGCGCATGTGAGAGCTTACCTGAAAGATATTGCGATAACAGATCTTTGAATGATTCCTGGTTCATATTACAAGCGTTATTATAAAGACGCTGTAAAAATTAAAGTCGGGTGGGTGCGACAGGAAATTTTTTATTTATTTCAGTAAACTTATAAAAGCAGGATGAAGGCAATGAGAATGACCGGGTAATCTTTATTAAAATAAATATAAGTTCTCAGAAAATTTAAGGCAAGTACAATATGTTCCTTCACCGTGTTTTTTGAAATATTATTGCTCCTGGCAATTTCTTCATAGCTGAGGCCTTCTAACCGGCTCTTCTTGAAAATAACTTTTCTTACGGCCGGCAGCTTTTCAATACCCTCCAGGATACGGTTCCAGGTTTCTTTGCACTCAAGTTGCTGATCCGGAATATATACATCTTCAGGCGTTTCCAACAGGTCGTCACCGGTAAGGCTTTCCAGTTTTTTACGCATTGAAGAAATAATATGGTGCCTTCCCAAAATAAAAAGATAGCTTTTAAAATCCCGTACTTCCTTTAACGCTTCTCTTTTAAGCCAGACTTTTAAAAATACATCCTGTGTAATCTCCTGTGCACGGGTAACAGATTTAGAATAGGCCAGCGCATGGCTATACACTTTATTCCAATACTGATCCACCAATACAGTAAATGCATGCTGCTCACCGGATGCCACTTTTATTAATAGTTCGCTTTCATTATATGTTGAACCTTCACCCATTTTTAAGCAATCGTTTTATTTAAGCCGTCGAGAAAATACAAAAATTCTTGCAAAGCTTTTACTCAACCATGAAATTTCCGAATTTAAATTACAAGCAATCTATTTATCCATCTGTAGTGTTCTATACCAAGGACATTTTTTCAGGGCAACACACTTTTAAAGATAAAAACAATCATCGGCCGTAAAGGTACTAATCAGAAAAATGAGAGCGCAAAAGAAAAAGCGGCCTGGGATATGCCACTGGCCCATATTTCAGTTTGACAACAAGAATTATTATTAATAGAATAAATCTTCTAAATTGTCAAAAGATATCTTCAATAAACAACTTATTAACCCGGAAAGCCTGTAATATATAAATATAAACAAAATATAAATAACCTGCCCGTCTACCATCTCAACATTATTTCCGAATTGTTTTGTGCTTTCAAAAACATGTTTCAAATCATTCCCACTTTCTTTTACCTGGCCTGTTAGCGCGAATGGTTTTGTAGCCTGGTAATCACCAACAACCAGCAGAGAGATGGTTTCTAAGATAATATTGATCCTATAACACCCTTTAAATCGATTAAAAAGAAATATCCGGAGTTGCAAACTAAGGATAGCAGTAATTTTATAATTAAACCATACTTCGGATAGCCGGGGAACTATTAGGCCACTATTCTTTTAAAATACGACCATCAGCGTAATCCTCAATAAAAATTTTCCGTTTATATTGCGTTTTTTTGGAGGGATATACGAAAGAAATAAATGGTTTTTTGTAAGATTTAGGTATAATAACGAGGGTATCTAATAGTCTGGTATTGTTTGAGTCAATCATAATTTCAACTTTAGTATCAGTGTTGTCAATATATAATTTTCCCTTCTCGTAAAATGACAAAACTTTGTTGCTATCTTGATTTGTGTTGGCAGTCATTACTATCGAATTATTGTCTGACGCAACTTGAATAGTTAGTTTATCATTTTCGTACGCAAAACCAAGCACCATAACCTCCTTTTTATGATGACATGAACAAAATGAAATTAAGATAACATTAGTAATCAGTAATATGGTTATAGTTTGTCTCATTAGTCTGGATCGTTCTTATCATCGTTATTTAAATAACCGCTCAGATAATATGTAATAATTGCCTCTGCTTGTCCACGCGTAATGCCCTCTTACTGGCGCAAGCATCAGCTTGTGCCATCGAAAACTAACTATAATTCACGTCCCATCGGGGTTTTCACCGCATTAAGAAGCTGTTTGAGTTAATTATTTTAGAATAGTTATAGGTTGTGGATAAGTGTATAAAAGATCTTTGTTGAGAATAAAAATCGGCGGATGATAGGTAATGAAAAAAACATATCATTTCTCCACCGATTTTCAATGGCAA
>JBBSBD010000401.1:0-4708 GCA_038251675.1 Chitinophagales bacterium
GATGGAGTACACACTTGTTTTGGCAAAATAACAGAAGGTCTCGATGTATTAGATAGCATTACAGGCGGCGATATTATGCAGAAAGTGGTGTTGGCTTAATATTTTAGTTCCGGATTGTTTACAACATTTATATGAAAAAGTTACTTTGCTTAGTTCTCGCAGCCTGCTATTTATCCAATCCCTCTTTCGGCCAGGCAGACGTGCTTCTGTATTCTAAAAAAGAGGTGATGATTCCCATGCGGGATGGCGTTAAATTATTCACCGAGATCATGAGCCCTGTAAATGCGATAAGTAAATTGCCCATTCTTATAACGAGGACACCCTACGGAGCAGAAACTGATTACCCGTTAAATGGAAAATTCACACTTGATGATTGGACCTACGTCGCAAATATGGCAAAGGAGGGATATATTTTCGTACTACAGGATATCCGCGGAAAATACCGGAGTGAAGGAACTATGCAGATTCACCAGCCAATAACTCATACAAAAGTTAAAGGCACAATAGATGAAAGTACTGATACATGGGATACGATTGACTGGTTGATAAAAAACGAAAATAATAACAATGGTAAAGCAGGAATATTAGGGATTTCCTATCCGGGCTGGCTGGCATTGGTTGGAGCCGTTGATCCTCATCCTGCCTTAAAAGCATCCTCGGAACAGGCATGCATGGGAGATTTATTTCTGGGAGATGACTTTCATCACAACGGAGCTTTTCGACTTAGTTATGGAATGGAATACACCTACGAGGTTGAGCACGATAAAACTACGGACAGCGATTTCCCTTTTCCTCAATATGATTTGTACGACTGGTACCTTCATCTTGGGTCACTTAAAAATGTAAATGAAAAGTATTTTCATAACAAGATCCCAACATGGAACAGTTTTGTGGCCCATCCAAATTATGATAGCTACTGGCAAAAAAATTCTCCGCTCCAGTACATAAAGTATCCTGAAATCCCCCAGTTACACGTAGGTGGTTATTATGACCAGGAAGATATTAACGGCCCACAGCTTATGTATACCCACATGGAAAAGAAAGACACGTTCAACAGGAACTTTCTTGTACTGGGCCCCTGGAACCATGGGCAATGGGGAAGAAGTAAGGGAGATAGTCTCGGTAAAATTTCTTTTAAAATTAATACGGGTACTTATTTTCGTGAACTTCAAAAAAAATGGTTTGATTACTGGCTGAAAAGCATAGGGGATGGAAAATTTGACGAAGCCACCTGCTTTCAAACCGGCTCCAACGAGTGGAGGACGTATAAAAACTGGCCACCTTCGGAGGCAATCATAAAAAAGCTATATGCGGGCAAGGATAACACGGCTTCATTTACGAAGCCCGTTTCTCAAAACGACTACATAAGTTACATAAGTGATCCGTTAAAGCCGGTTCCGTACCGTACTTTACCTATTGAGGCAACCTACGGACAGGGGAGCAGATGGAGGCCTTGGCAGGTTGAAGATCAAAGATTTGTTTACAGTCGGCCTGATGTAATAAGTTTTGCTATGGATTCACTAAAAGAAGATATGACAGTAACAGGTAAAATTGTGGCCCATCTTTTTGCCAGTACCAGTGGAACTGATGCAGACTGGATCGTAAAATTAATAGATGTGTACCCTCATTTTGATGAGGAAAGCTTTTCAATGAGTGGTTTTCAATTACCTGTAGCGATGGAAATTTTCAGGGGGCGCTTTAGAAAAAGTTTTTCAGAGCCGGCACCACTAATACCCGGCATGCCTGAAGAATTTGTGATTGATCTCCATGACATTAACCATACGTTTAAAAAGGGGCATCAAATTATGATACAAATTCAAAGCACCTGGTTTCCTGTGATTGATCGCAATCCGCAGAAATACGTTCCGAATATTTTTGCAGCGAAAGAGAGTGATTTCATAAAAGCAGAGCAACACGTTTATATCTCGTCGAAATACCCAACTTATATTGAACTGCCGGTTGTTGGGAATTAGAGTCATTTTGTTGAGAAAAGAAAATGGCACAGCTTTGAGCCGTGCCATTATAAAAATTTTGTGACGCAGCCGAAACTACATTCCAAAAAGTAGAGCAATGATAGCCATCAAACCATAAAAGCCGGTAATGATACCGATAGCTACTAATGTGTCTGCGACTTCTGTCTTGTAAACTTTTTTCATACTTACAGTTTAAATTTTTAAAAGTGATTTAAAAGAAGTATTTCGAAAGGATGCGGAAAAAAAGCTGTAGTTTAAGTAGGGAAAGGATCAGAGTGGTAATCGCAATGGCATAAAGGTAATATCTAAAGTTTGAATATTCAAACTTTTGGGCAACTTTAGTACAACTCGCTTTTCATAAAACATCCGAAAAATGATAATTCTTCGACTTATTGTTGTTGGAAAACGATATAAGTCGTAATTTCCTGATGTTAAAATAACCAAACGATTGTAGTATCTTACCGAACCCTAGGCCCGAAAACATTTTTAATAAACTTAGTAATTTACCATTAAAATCTTTATTATGAATCATGTTTCAGACATTCTTTCACGCAAGGGAAGCAACGCCATTTCAGTTACGCCTGATACATCCGTAATTGAAGCATTAAAGGTGATGGCCGATAACAATATCGGATCGGTACTGGTAATGGAAAATAGTAAATATATGGGCCTGATAACAGAACGAGATTATTCCCGCAAGGTAATATTAAAGGGAAAAAATTCAACCAATACCAAAGTGAGTGAGATTATGACCTCCGATCTTCCCCACATCAAACCGAATGATACGGTGGAACATTGTATGGAATTGATGACAGACAGCAAAATAAGATACTTGCCCGTTTTTGTGAATGATGAATTAAAAGGAATCATTTCTATAACCGATGTGGTAAAGGAAACTATTTTAAAGCAACAACAAACTATCAAGCACCTGGATAGTTATATTAATTCGTAAGAGACCAATTTTATTTATGAGAAATATCGTTCTTTTAACGCTTATCTTATTAACGGGATGTAACTCTGACAGCGCAGATGATGAATTCAAATCTGTAACTAAGGACACTTCTGCCATTGAAGAAGACGTCTTTCCTGTACCATACATTAAATCCGGTTGTTATGGGTATGTGGTTAAAAAAGATTCAGCTTTTCTAAAATTAGATATCTCTGGAAACATAATTTCAGGCGATCTTACCTACAATTTACACGAAAAAGATAATAACAAGGGGACTATAAGCGGCATTTTGCAGGATAGCCTGTTGATTGCAGATTATACTTTCCAGTCAGAAGGCGTGACATCGGTACGGCAGGTAGTTTTCAAAATGCGCAATGATTCACTTTTAGAAGGCTTTGGTGATATAGATATGAAAGGTGATACTGCAACGTTCAAAAATATAGCCGAATTGCAATTCCAGGATGAGCGGCCTTTTATTAAAACCGATTGTAAATAATTAGTATTGTTTTTTTGTAAAAAATATGATATAGCAAATTATAGATAGACTTCAGTAAAAAATCTAAAACTCTTGTATACCTAATACTTTGCTGTATTTTAATCATTATTCCTTCTTACCTCCCCACATTTACCCAAAAAATAAACTATGAAAGATGGTTACCAATAAATATTTTCGAAAGTTTTTAATGGTTGTTTTGATGGCTGCATGCTCTCATTCCTTTAGTTCCTGCACTACCACACACATTGTATCAAAATACGATTGCGATACGTTTGCCAATAATCCATTAAATAAAAAAACTACCTGGTCATTTGCCTGGGGCCTTGTACAGCCAAAAGATATAAACCCGAAATGCGACAGCAGGTTCGCCCACATGAATAAAGTAACTGTAAAAAATAATCTTGGCTTTGCTTTAATATCTGTCTTAACCGCAGGCATTGTGATGCCACAAAGAGTTGAATGGTGCTGTGCACCTTACAGCCCGCCCACAGATACATTGGGACATTAATCAAAAAACATTATGGCAACTATAACCCAATTACCGGACGGTATCGAAAGATTACCCATTACAAAATGGGAAAATGGTCACCAGAATTTTGTTCATAATTTCAAAGAGGGCTCTTCATTTAAATTAAGAATTCCTTCTTCTCAATCTTCCAATCCGTATCTCGATACTACTAAGAATTTTCAGTGGCTTATCCAGTACGCCATTGATAATAATATTCAAATGCGTGCATTAGGTAATGGCTGGTCTTTCTCCGAAGTGGCGGTATGCGAGGGTGGCCTTGTAGATACAAAAGCGCTCCGACTTTCTTACAATCTTAAAAACTCATTTGTTGCACCGGAATATTTACAAAAAGGTAAAAGTGCAGGCGATCTCTTCTTTACAGAATGTGGGATGAGTGTACTCGACATAAATGAAAAACTCGAAGTGGATTCTAATCCTAAAAGATCACTGAAAGCATCAGGGGCAAGCAATGGGCAAACAATAGCAGGTTGCACTTCAACAGGTACGCACGGTTCAGCATTTAATGTAGGGGCTGTGCATGACTCCATTGTTGGATTACACGTAGTAGTAAGCCCGGTAAGGCATGTGTGGATTGAAAAAGAATCAAACCCGGTGGCCTCCGATGAATTCATAAACTGGCTGGGGGCCGAGCGCATACAGAACGATGATATGTTCAATGCGGCTGTAGTAAGCTTCGGAAGCTTTGGCTTCATACATGGGATATTGGTGGAAACAGAGCCCATTTTCTTGCTGGAGCAATTTCGGGCGGGTGACATCGTGTA
>JBBSBD010000402.1:0-4696 GCA_038251675.1 Chitinophagales bacterium
GCAGCATTTTTATAAGTATAATAGAAATCGTTGTTGAGGTTTTCCTTTGTACGGCTTATACCTATGCTGAGCCAGCTTTCCGCATCTTTTACCAGTTCTGTAAAAACCCTGGTTTCAATACCGGTCGCATAAGCTTTAGCATTATTTTCTCCATAGTACCGTATGCGTACATTATCAATATCATAAGGTACTACATCTGTAAGTGATTTATAGTATGCTTCTGTAGTAATTCTTAATGGCCGCCCGTTGGTTGATAAATTATAATCGAACCCGACTACAAACTGTATGCTTTTCTGGCTCTTGAGAGCGGTATTTACGCTTCCGTCGTACCTGCGCATTTCCCTGTAAAATGGTGGCTGGTCGTACACGCCGGCTGCTGCTTTAAATACGATATCCTTTTTCCAATTGGGTTTGTAACTTACCTGGGCCCGGGGGCTCAATATGAATTCTTTATTAAGTGAATTGTAGTTGAATCGAACTCCGGCCTGTAAAGAAATATCTCTGTCTGTATTGCCTAAACGAATATTATCCTGAACGTAACCACTGTATTTATCAATAGTAAGATTTGCCCTTGATTTGAGTACACTGCTTAAATTAAGCACATCAGGATTATAAGGCAATGAGTAACCAGCGCTGTCCTGGTATTCCCATTCGTTGAGCTTGTCATTTATAAGAGTATGGTCAATTGCTGCACCCCATTGCACAAAATGTTTTCCTTTATCGAAACTACCTTTATGGCTTACGTTATACACTTCAATATTAAGTTTGTTTCGGGCATAATTTTGAAATACACCGGCACCTAACGGGCTGGTTATTTGCCCAAATGCTGCACTGCTTTTATCAAAATTCCTTTCGCCAAAAAGGTAATAACCGGTGATATCGAAATTCTCCTTTTCATTATCGGCGTAATGGCTTGCCATCCATTTTAGCTTTATCCTGTTGTTCACCGTTTGGTTAAGGCTCAGGCCGATAAGATTGGTATTGTAACTATCTTTTTCCTGCCCTTCAAAAAAGATATCAAGACCAATGTTTGCAGTAAACAACGGAGAAAATACCGCAGTCGATTTTTGCGCAGATTCCGGAACCAAACTAAACCGGGAGCCTGAAATAATTCCTAAAAGATCAAGCTGTAATTTTTGGGAAATCCTATAACTTATTAATGCCTGCAGGTCTGCTGCGGAGGGAACATAATTTCCTTTTACTTCCTGGCTGCTTAATAGATTTTTATTTGTTTTACTTCGAACGCCAAACAACCAGGTGAGCTTATTATTTTTTGATGAACCTTCAAAGTGAAAGCCCTGCTCAAGCAAACTTATATATGCGGATCCTCCAAATGCAGACGGCTTTTTATATTGTATATCGAGAACACTGCTTATTTTGTCTCCATACTTTGCCTGGAAGCCACCATTGTAAAAGTTTATATTTTTTGCGAGTTCCGGGTTTATGAAACTTAAACCTTCCTGTTGGCCGTTTCTTACAAGGTAAGGACGATAAATCTCAAAGTCGTTTATGTAAATGAGATTTTCGTCATAATTGCCGCCACGCACCGAATACTGTGAGGTAAGTTCATTATTACTACCTACCAATATCTTAATGAGTCCTTCTACTCCTCCTGTTGCCGATGGAAGTGTGATAGCATTTTTCGGATTGATCCTCACAAGCCCCGTCTCTTTTCTCTCTTTATCTTCACTGATCACCACTGTCTGAAGTGTTTTACCACTCCGTTCGAGCTTTACCGTTAGTTCTTCTTCTTCACCGTCGCTCAGGTAGAAGTTTTTCTGCTCTTCACTGTAGCTGGAAAACGAAAATACCAGGCCAAAGGCTTTTTCCGCCGGAACTTTTATGCGGTAGGTGCCGGAATCTGAAGAGGTAATGCCGCTTTGTTTCCCGAGAATTATTATACTCACACCGCTCAAGGCATTTTCATTTTCGTCAATCACTTTACCAGATACATAGGCATACTTTTTTTGTGAGAAGCCGGAAAATACTGTGAGAAGAAGTAAGATGGAAACGGTTAGTTTCATGAAGTGAAGATAATATTTTAGCTATTATGTCAAACGAAATTTCAACATGTGCAAATATGCCTGGTTGACATTTTGGTCAAGCTGCTTAACCTTTTTTCAATTGTTGAGTGT
Source organism: Chitinophagales bacterium (assembly GCA_038251675.1). Classification (GTDB taxonomy): domain Bacteria; phylum Bacteroidota; class Bacteroidia; order Chitinophagales; family Chitinophagaceae; genus Ginsengibacter. Next base: position 2,136 of record JBBSBD010000402.1, read on the forward strand.
TTCTGCGGTTTTGTTTTCTACGTGGTACAGCCTGCTAGGTGTTTTAATCACTTCGCTCAATTTTATTATTTTTGGAAATGCACAAACCCATTTTACTATTGTCATTTTCTTTTTCCCTTCTGCTGGCCTGCTGCACAATGCAGGAGCCTAAAGATGAAAAGCTTGTTGACGAGCCTATGCCGGCGAAAAAAGATGCCTTTCACCAACTGTGTCAATATTGGGAACTCTCTGATGCGGAGCGACCGACTTACAGGGATCTTAGTGAACACCGCGATGACATTTATAACATCCCCGGTATTGTTTTTATGACTGATTCCACTTTTCTTGAAAACCCGAAGGCGGACATGAGGTATGGAAAATTTACATTAAAAGGAAAAGAAATCGATGCGCAATTTGATGATGGTAAGAAGGCCACGTACACGATACAGGAGAAGCAGGAAAACGCCATGACTTTGAAGAGAACAGAAAAAGAACAGTCAACGATTCTTTATCTAAAGGGTTCGGAAGTTTTTTGGCCGGATGCAAATAAGAATCCGTTCAATAAGATCAATAGTGAATGGCGAATAAAGCCCAAAGCACCGGAAAGTGCGGCGGAATTAAAAAAGAGATTAAAAGGTTGCGTACAATTCTATGAGTATTTTTTCAAAGGCTACGTTGAAAGTAAAAGTACCGAGATCGATTACTCCGGGCTGCCGTCATGTTTCAAATGGTACCAGGGAGGTATTTTTGTTCAGAATGAAAAGAAGCTGGATAAAAAATGGATCAATTGTTTTTATTCACAAGAGCAGGCCCTGCAGGCAAGGCAGACAATCGAGGATGCGCTTTCAAAAAAATATGATTGGGATACTACCGATAGGAACTGGATCAGGCAATTGATTCCTGTTTTAAAGCAGGTGCAAGATAAGCTGTAAATTCAATGCGCGGAGCATTATAGCTGATGTACACTGTGTAACAATTCCGTTAAAACCGCTTCAACTTTGCAATCGTCCCCGTTGGATCGTCGGAACTGAAGACCGAATTTCCCGTAACAAGTACATCTGCTCCTGCATCTAAAATTTCTTTGGCATTTTGTAAAGAAACACCTCCATCGATTTCGATAAGTGCCTGGGATTTTTTTTCAACAATTAATGCTTTGAGATCTTTTATTTTTTGAATAGAGTAAGGAATAAATGACTGGCCGCCGAAACCAGGATTTACAGTCATGAGATTAACAAGATCAATATCGGCAATAATATCATGCAACAACATAACAGGAGAATGAGGGTTGATCGCAACACCGGCTTTCATACCCAGCGATTTTATCTGCTGAATGTTCCTGTGCAAATTCGGGCATGCTTCCAGGTGAACAGTTAATCCCTCGGCTCCTGCGGCTTTAAATTCTTCAGCATACTTTTCGGGCTCGAGTATCATAAGATGTACGTCGAAGAATTTTTTCCCCGCTTTACGAAGTTGTTTAATGATATGCATTCCAAAACTTATGTTCGGTACAAATCTCCCATCCATTACATCGAGGTGAAACCAGTCTGCTTCACTTTCATTGATCATTTTACAGGCATCATCAAGATGTAAAAAGTCGGCTGTCAAAATGGATGGAGCTATTATGGGCATAGTATAAATTAAGAATTGAAAATTAGGAATTAAGAATTAAGGATGGATAATTATTTATTATTATCGACATATAGAGTTACAATTTTTGCTTTCCGGCTTCAAGCCTGTTCAATGCTTCTCTCGCTTCTATAAAGTTTTTGTCGTACAAGAGTGCATTCTGGTAACTTTGAATTGCATCGTCTGGCTTGTGTAATTTCTCATAACATTTTCCCATCCAATAGTAACCTTCGTCAAAATTATTCTGAATGGTTATTGCTCTTTTTAATGTTTGCAGGGCATCCGGATAGTTACGGAGATCATATAACGCGATAGCTTTTTCGCGGTACGCAAACATGTAAGTAAAATCGAGGCTGAGACTGCTATCAAAATAATTGATGGCTTTATTTTTATCGCCAATATAGTTGTTATATAGTCCTTTTACGAAAAAAGCATCTTTACCATATTTCGCCCTGTTTGCCCTTAAGAGTTCATTAGCAATCACCAGTGATTTTGTGCTTTTTACTTCAGCGTAAATAGTTCCCAGGGCTATTAAATAATCCGGGAGAGGATAAATAACTATAGCTTGTTCAAGAGATTTAATAGCGTTCAAGGTATCTGCATTTTCAAAATGAAGCGTCGCCTTCATATTCCACAGGTAAGCATTGCCACTGTCTTTTTTTATTTCATTATTTGTAAGGGCAATTGCAGAATCATAAGACGCCTCGTTGCGGTAATCTTCAATAAGTTCCTGGACCAGCATTAAAGAATCGGGATATTGGCTGATGATTTTTTTTAGAGCCTCTTTTGATTTGGGTTGCGGAGGCTTTTGATGTACTTCCTCATTGCTATTACACGAAATCATGGCCACAAAAAATGTAACGAATAAGAATCCATATTTCTTTTTCTTCATCCGGCAAATTTAAGTAATCATAATTGTTGCTCTTATTCAAGAGCAATCATTATTGTTAAATATA
>JBBSBD010000403.1:0-4690 GCA_038251675.1 Chitinophagales bacterium
ATTTGTAACTATTCAGTCTCCAAAATAGCCATTATTTTAAAAAATCTTTGAGTTACCCACAATAATTTTACGGTTTCTAAAGTTCTGTTTTTTATGCCCATTTTTTGCATAAAATTGATCAATTTTGTGGATTAAAACCCTGTGCTGCATTAGGTTTTGGCGATTTATAGTTTCAACTTTGTGGTTCATTTTACCCCGTCTAATGGACCTTCATTTATTAGTAAAAGTTTTACAGGAAACTGTTGCTACCCAATCAAAAATGATTGCGGCATTAAAAGAGAGCAACGCCATACAAGTTAAGAGCAATGCTATACAGGCCAGGTTGATAGAGGCGCAAAGTGATCAGATAAAAAATTTAGAAACAGAAATTGTGCTTTTAAAAAATAAAAAGAACAGTAATAATAGCCACATACCGCCATCAAAAGATGAAAACCGTGTGAGGAACAATCAAAGCCTGCGTGAGAAAACCGATAGAAACCCAGGCGGTCAACCGGGGCACGAAGGTACAACGCTGGAGTGTAGTAATCAGGTTGATGAAGTGATAAAACATAGCCCTGAATTTTGTAGTTGTTGTGGTAATGATTTAAGCACCACAGAAGAAACTTTTGTATCCTCCCGGCAGCTAATAGATGTGCCACCAATACTGCTAAAACGCATCGAACATCAAATATTTAAAAAGCAATGCAGTTGTGGACAATCAATGGAGAGTGACTTTCCTCCATACATTGCAAACCCGGTGCAATATGGACCTAACGTGGAAGCGTTGGTGGGATATTTGCATACCAGGCAATACCTTCCATATGGCAGAATGCAAGAGTTTTTAAAAGATGTAATGGGGTTGCCCGTAAGTACAGGAGGCATCCATAATATATTGCAACGCCTGGCAAAAAAAGCAGCGCCTTTTTATAATATTATAAAGGAACGCATAAAACAATCCACGTGCATAGGTACCGATGAAACAGGGTTAAATATTGATAGTAAAAAATATTGGATGTGGGTATGGCAAAATAATACACTGACCTATATATTATGCTCCGCTAACAGAGGTTTTAAAACCATAGAAGAAAATTTTGAACACGGATTACCCAATGCCGCATTGGTACACGACAGATGGGCCTGTCATTTTCAAACAGATACCAAAGCACATCAATTATGTATAGCGCATTTATTAAGAGACCTCAATTATATTAATGACCTCTATGGTAAAAAATGTGATTGGGCTAGCGATTTTAAAAGCCTGCTTCAAGAAGCTATCCACCTCAAAAAAGAGTTTACCATAGATGACTATTATTGCCCAAATGTAAAGCGGCAAATACTTTTTGATAAATTACAGCAGTTACTCGCCTATCCATTGCACCAGGATTATCCCAAATCTAAAACGTTGCAAAAAAAGCTATCGGCAAAACAAGATTGTATACTATATTTTTTGTTGCAACCCAACGTACCTCCCGATAACAATGGTTCTGAACGAGCAATTAGAAACGTCAAGGTCAAACAAAAAATATCAGGGCAGTTTAAATCTACCGATAGTGCAAACGTCTTTGCTATTCTAAGGTCCATTATTGATACTACGATAAAGTCAGGGCAGAACGTTTTAAACACCTTATTTTTAATCGCTACTTTCGGGACTGAATAGTTACGAATATTTTATTATTTGTTGCCACCTTGCGATGACAGCACAAAGACTTTAGGCTGCGGATTTAACGGTTCGAGTTTTTTATTTGCTAATGCGGGATGATCTGAGGGGATAAAGGTAGCACGAAACTCACTGTAGGTTCGCGCAGGCGGAATAGGATCACCATTGGGCTTTCGTATATCACCCCGGTAGGGATTTAAATATTCCCAAACTATTCTACCGTCTTTTGTAACCTCAAAAAATCTTCCTTTACCGCCCTCGTCAATAAACGTATTGCCATTCCTCATGCGATGAGCGCCTGAAATGTAATTACTCCAGAAGGAAAAAGTATCAGGGGCCATATATATCCAGGTTGGTTTTTCAGGGCCATACGTTTTATTTTTTTCTATGACATAGTTGCCTTTACTGTCTTTGGGAACTGCTATTTCATAAACGGCAGAATAATCCATATTATCCCCGCCGTGCATATCGTTGTTGAAAACGGTAAGGTGGGCTTCACCCGGGTATCCCTTTTCAATCCAGCGAATATCGTGTTGGCCGAATAGTTTTTGATCGGCAGAATCGCCCCGGCGATAATTTTGGGGATTTCCCCACCTGTATAAAAGATCTCCGCCCTTTCCGCGACTGCCTCCTTTGTGGCCCGCGGCTTCTTTGGAAGTTGTGCCATGGTCTATAATGAAGATTTCACTCCGGTGCGGAGAGCTAAAAACAATTTGATCCAACTCAGCATTATATTTAATGGCATTAAAATGATAAAGATCACAGCCTCTGTTTTGAAGAGTTTGATTTCTAAAGGCTCTCCCCTGCTTTTTCAAAAAATCCAAGCTGTCCTGTGTAATAGTTGGTGGCAAGGAATCTCCCACATTAAAATCCAGCAACTCAGGGTGGTTGGCAGGATTGCCATAGTTGGCTTTTTTAGCATCATAATCCTGGATCAAATGATCCCAAACATGCCACTCCCAAACGACCTTTCCACCAGTCTTCCCCTGTGGTTCAATCTCCACGATCTTATCCGGCCACAGGCCCGCTTCAGGAATTAATTCCGGTTTTCTACCTGCGGCTAAAACTTCATCTGCAGTCTTGGCCTCCCACGCAATCGCTAAAACATGTCCATTTGGCATCACCGTAAAATCGTGATGGTGCAGGTACTGTTCATTTGCATATTCAAAGTCCCATAACATTTTACCATCCCATGAAATTTTTTGCAATCTACCTGCTTGTCCGCCACCGCCAAACACTGGAAAATCAGGATCATCTGCATTTTGTATCAATGACCCGTCCTCCTGCAGGTATGCGCCAAACACACCGTAATTCCCTTTCCATTGATGAACCACTTTGCCCTTGCGGTTTATAAGATAAAATAAAGCCGAGTTAGGAACGGCAAACAATACATACCCTTCGGCAAGCCCGTCAGAGATTTTGGTTAGGCCCCGTGGGATATGAAGCCCAAACATGTTCCTGTCTTTAGGGAGCGGTGTTTGTTTATTTGCAGAATCGCTTTTATTAATTTGGCACAAGGAAGGTAATGCTGATAAAAGCAATAACACACATATCGGGAAGATTATTTTTTTCATACTGATGAATTTAATAAACCCTTTCGCGGGAAGGCTGATTGCAAAACAAATTTACATATCTATTTCATGCCGCCGGGTGGTGGTGGTAAAAAAAATGGTTGTGGCTGTGGTACTAGCGGTTCAAGCTTTTTATTGGCAAATGCGGGGTGATTTGCAGAAATAAAATTGCCCCTGAATTCCATAAATGGCATTGGCATCGGTGAAATAGGATCACCGTTTGGCTCCCTGATATCTCCATGATAAGGATTTAAATATTCCCAAACAGTTTGACCTTGAGGAGTGACTTCAAAGAAACGCCCTTTAGCACCTTCGTCAATAAAAGTATTTCCATTTTGCATTCGTTGAGCTCCGGAAATAAAACTGCTGAAAAAGGAAAGTGTATCCAGGGCACCATAAACCCATACCGGTTTTTCCGGGCCAAATGGTTTCCCTTTTTCAATAATATAATTACCATTCTCATCCGCTACAGGTTTAACTTCATAAACCAAAGAGTAATTATTGCCCAGGTTACCCATGTTACTCCAATCAATTTCCCCCGGAGGATGATTGTTGAATACCGTTAAATTTCCTGCCCCGGGATTTCCCTTTTCAATCCATCTAATATCGTGTTGGCCAAATAATTGGCGGCTGGTGGAATCACCTCTTTGATAATTTTCAGGGTTTCCCCAGCGATAGAGAAAATCTCCTCCTTTGCCCCGGCGGCCACCTTTGTGACCGGCAGCTTCCTGCGTAGTTGTACCGTGATCGATGATGAAAATTTCACTCAGGTTTGGTGAACTAAAAACCACCTGGTCCAGGTCTTGATTATATTTAATAGCATTAAAATGAAAAATATCGGAGCCTCCATTGTCGATTGTTGCATTTCTATGAGCCATCCCTTTAGCTTTTAATCCATCCAAAACTTCCTGCGTTATTGGCGGAGGCACTTTTTCTCCCAAATTGAAATCTAATAATTCAGGATGATCTGCCGGTTTACCATAATTTACTTTTTTGGAATCACCATCCTGTATCAAATGATCCGACAGATGCCATTCCCAAATGATCTTACCACCTGTTCTACCCTCAGGCACAATTTCTATAATCTCTTCTGACCATGGTCCCGATTTGGGTGTCTTCCCAGGCGTTCTTCCCAGTGCAATAGCCTTATCATAAGACATGGTTTCATAGGCTATTGCGAGTATATGCCCGTTTGGCATAACTGTAAAATCATGGTGGATGATATGCTGTTCATTGGCGTATTCAAAATCCCACAGCATCTTGCCATCCCAGCTAATCTTTTGTATTCGTCCGTACGGACCGCAACAACCAAACACCGGAAAGTCGGGATCACCTGCACCCTGCACGATCGATCCATCATCCATCAGGTAGGCATGTGTGACACCATAATTACCTTTCCATTGATGCACAACATCTCCTCTGCGGTTAATTAAATATATGAACGGCGAATTAGGAACTGCGAACATTATATATCCATCTGCCA
>JBBSBD010000404.1:0-4669 GCA_038251675.1 Chitinophagales bacterium
CCAATGAAATAAAAAATATTCATGTTGAGCCCTTATTAAATCCTGAATGAAAATTGTTTAGGAATAAAAAAACCCGGCTCTTTGGGGAACCGGGTAGTAGCTTTTATAGAACAGAAAATTATTTTAAAGCTTCTATCTTTTTTACAAAATTTGATTTGGGCTGTGCGCCTACTAATTTATCAACCACTTTACCGCCTTTTACAAAAAGAATGGCCGGTATGCTGGTAATGCCGTAATTAACACTTAATTGAGGATTCTGATCCACGTTTACTTTGCCTATGTTTACTGAACCATCATATTCTTTAGAAAGTTCTTCAACTACAGGGCCTATTGCACGACATGGGCCACACCATTCTGCCCAAAAGTCTATCATCGTAAGTTTCTCTGAATCAAGAACTTTTTCCTGGAAGTTTGCGTCTGTGTATTCTGTTGCCATAATTTGAATATTTATTTATAGTTTATTTTTTTCCCTCTTAATTAGCAAAATTACATCCAATATTGATACTATGATGATTTGGCATATCCACACTATGTTAATTCCACTATAACATCCAGTTCTGGCTTTTGTTGCAGGAATTTAGCCATTTCGTCATTCATCTCGAAACCCTTCTCCAGCGAATACATTCCAAATTTCATTTTTGAGGCCGGCTCGCTGACACAAAACTTTAAACTCGTTTTACCGGGAAATTGTTGCACATTATTTTCAATAAATTCAATAAATTCATCAGTTATATATTTTGGATGCGCTTCTATCTGTAGTTTTTTCGTGCACAATTTCATCAATGATTCCAGCAGGGTGATACCGGAAACTTTAAATTCAGATCTCTCGTAACGCATACGGAAACTGCCTGTTAAGAATATGACCATTCCCGGCTCGAGATAATTACTATACTTTACGTAATCATCGCTCCAAAGGGTAAGCTCCATTTTTGAGGTATAATCTTCTATAAAAAATACGCCGTACTTGTTTCCGTTTTTTGAAATGCGGTGTTGCGCTTCTGCCACAAGCCCGCCTATGCGAAACGTTCTCCCCGGGTTAGGGAGAAGGCTTATCGCTTCCTTACATTCATTGAATTCCGCAATGGTGGTAAGTCCGTAATGCTTTATCTGGAAAGTATAATTATCCAAAGGATGCCCGCTCATGTACATGCCGGTAACATCTTTTTCATAATCCAGTAACTTAATAAGCGGCCATGGCTCACAACTACCCAAAGTCGGCGGCACTACCTCAGTCATCTTAAGATCTCCAAAAAGTGTATTCGTATTGCTGGTAAGCTGTGCCTGGTATTGATTGCCAAACCTTATTATTTTTTCCAGCCCGTTCACCTGCTCACCCGGTGCGGTAAAAAAGTATTGAGCTCTGTGTATTTCTTTGAAGCAGTCAAATGCACCGGCATAGGCGAGGCTTTCAAGAGATTTTTTATTTACCGTTCGTTGGTTTACTCTTTTGATAAGGCCGAATATGGATTGATAAGGTCCCCGCTTTTCACGTTCTTCTATAATGGCTTCAAGGGCTGCATCACCTACACCTTTCATACCGCTGAAGCCGAAACGTATTTCTCCTTTGTTATTTACAGCAAAACCTTTTTGGGATTCATTAATATCCGGTCCCAAAACGGTCAATCCCATTCTTTTGCATTCCTCCATAAAGAAGGTAATCTTCTCGATGGAGCCTGAGTGGTTAAGAACGGCGGCCATGTACTCACTAGGATAGTGTGCCTTTAAATAGGCAGTTTGATAAGCAACCAATGCATAACAAGTAGAGTGCGACTTGTTAAAAGCATATTGGGCGAATGATTCCCAATCAGTCCATATTTTTTCTAATTTATTTACCGGATGATTTTTTGTTTTTGCTCCTTCAATAAATTGTGCCTTCATTTTATCGAGCACCACCCGCTGCTTTTTACCCATTGCTTTTCTTAATACGTCGGCATCTCCTTTACTAAAGCCCGCAAGTTTTTGAGAGAGCAACATCACCTGCTCCTGGTAAACGGTTATTCCATAAGTATCTTTCAAAATTTCCTCCATCTCCGGCAGATCATAATGTATTTCCTGCCGCCCATGTTTTCTTTCAATGTAATCTGGTATATAAGCCATTGGGCCCGGTCGAAATAGGGCGTTCATTGCAATAAGATCATCAAACTTATCAGGCTTCAGGTCTCTCAAATATTTCTGCATGCCTCCGCTTTCAAACTGAAAGGTTCCATTTGTATCTGCACGCTGATAAAGTGTATATGTATCTTCATCATCAAGGGGTAAAGTATCGAGGTCAATTTCCACTCCATGATTTTGTTTTATCAGGTGTAAGGCAGTCTTAAGAATACTAAGGGTTTTTAAACCAAGAAAGTCCATCTTAAGTACACCTGCGCTTTCAATGTTATTTCCATCAATTTGCGTAAGCCATAAATCAGAATCTTTGGAAGAAGCCACCGGAATTAATTCCATAAGATCGCATGGCGCAATGATAATTGCGGAAGCATGTATGCCCGTGTTTCTTACAGAACCTTCCAATATTTCCGCTTCATGCAAAACCTTACTGCGCATATCATCGCCGTTATAAATATCCCGCAGTTTCTTTATGTTGTCCATGTCATCACCGCCTACACCTTCTTCTGTCAATGATTTCAAACCCGTAAGAGGCGCCTTTAAAACTTTTCGCAAAGAAGTACCCGGCCTGTCAGGAATTAATTTTGCTAAAGCGTTGCTTTCCGCCAAGGGTAAATCCATTACACGTGCAACATCCTTAATGCTCATTTTTGCAGCCATAGTGCCGTAGGTGATAATTTGGGCAACCTGGTTTTTGCCGTATTTTTCTACTACATAGTTCAAAACTTTCTGCCGTCCTTCATCATCAAAATCCGTATCTATATCCGGCATTGACTTGCGGTCAGGATTTAGAAATCTTTCAAAAAGCAAATTGTATTTTATAGGATCGATATTGGTAATGCCTATGCAATATGCCACCACAGAACCGGCGGCGGAACCTCTCCCCGGGCCCACGAATACGCCCATTTTTTTCCCTTCAATAATAAAATCACTTACAATTAAAAAGTACCCGGCGAAGCCCATTGTTTTAATGGTGAATAATTCAAAATTGATACGCTCCTCAATTTCGGGCGTCATCTCAAGATATCTTCCTTTGGCTCCAGTCCAGGTTAAATGTTCAAGGTATGCTTCCTGGCTTTCAAATTCCCTGGGGACTGTAAAATGTGGTAAAAGAATGTCTCTCTTAAGATCGAGTACATCAATCTTATCTATGATTTCATTTGTATTATCAAGTGCCTGTGGTAAGTCATCAAAAACAGTTTGCATTTCTGTAGTGTTCTTCAGAAAAAATTGATTATTTGGAAATGCAAATCGCTTATTTTTTATCAATACATCATCGTCGGTAAATTCGCGTAAGGCCGGAGTTGCCTGTTTTTCGCCTGTATTTATACAAAGTAAAATGTCGTGCGCATTAAAATCTTTTTCATCTACATAATGCGAATCGTTGCTTGCGATAACATTTACATCATATTTTTTTGCAAATTTTAACAACACCTTGTTTACCTTTTCCTGTTCCGGAATACCGTGTCGTTGTAATTCTACATAATAGTCTTTTTGAAAAATATTCAGCCACCATTTGAATTCGTTTTCAGCTTCGGCTTCACCTTTTTTTAATATTATTTGCGGAACCAATGCGCCCAGGCAACAGGTCGTCGCTATTAAGCCTTCATGATATTTATGAATTAATTCTTTGTCTATACGTGGATATTTGGAATACATTCCTTCTATGTATCCCAGTGATGTAAGCTTTACCAGGTTCTTATAACCTATAGTATTTTTTGCAAGCAAAATCTGGTGATGCCTCGGATCTTTTTGTTCTTTGGTAAACTGTTTTTGCAACCTGTTTTCTGTAATATAAAATTCACAACCGACTATGGGCTTTACTTTAAGTGAGCCATCATCGTTTTTAAGCGTATGCGCATGTTTTACAAATTCAAAAACTCCAAACATATTACCATGGTCGGAAATAGCCAGTGCAGGCATATTATCAGCCATTGCTTTATTATATAAAGCTTTAATGGAGGCAGCTCCGTCAAGTAAGGAAAATTGCGTATGTACGTGCAGGTGAGAAAACTTCATTGGCAGGATAAAATCTGTTTTACAAATATCGTAAAAAGAGGGGAGGAGTCTTTTACCCGTTTTCCACAAATGGTTAATATTTACATTTGCCGGGGTATTCTTTACGATCACAATATGAACCATCATCGTGGTTCGATATTCAAAAAAGCGAAGATAGTTTAGCGTTCTTTAGGATGTCAGATCCGCTCTCATACGTAACGTAGTATTTTAAAAAATGCCTAAAAAGGACAAAATATATAAATTCGTTTGTATTTATAGGAAGTGAGCCCTACCTTAGCAATGCTTGAGAAATAACTTTTAGAATTTTGCGTTTGTAAAACATCTACATATCCAACTTTATTTAACTTTTAATTTTAAGGCTAATGTTGGCAATATTTAGTGATTATTATAAACGATTTAGAACCAAATCCCATATGAAAAACCTCACAGCGATCTCGATCCTGCTTTTTTGTGCAGGCACTGTGCAACAAGCAAATGCTCAAACGAGTATAAACAATTTCGGCATTACATCCGAAATTGAAAGCTCTGCTCCTAACTTTATAGA
>JBBSBD010000405.1:0-4661 GCA_038251675.1 Chitinophagales bacterium
CTTGATGAAAAGTCAATGATAGTAATTGGAATAATTTCCACTCAATGTATTGTTATAACAGCAAATTCGATTATGGCTGCTGCCGCTTTATGCTATGAAATAGGGAACAGGCACCTGCCTCTTTTTTATGAAGAAAACGAACTATTAATTCCTTATGATGTACCCCTGTATAATCTGCTGCAATCATCAGAATATGTAATGCGCATTGAAGAAAGAAAATTAAACAATCCTTTTAAGACTACTGTACTACCTCATATACAGGTAGCCGGTAGTGGTAACGCTACTGGCAAAATACTCCAGCTTTCAATTACGGAATAATGTATTCAACAAGCCTTTTGCAATTATTACATTTATGCGACCCCGCATTGCCGATAGGAGGATTCTCACACTCCGCAGGCTTAGAAACTTATGTGCAGGCGGGACTTGTAAGCACTAAAGAAAAAGCCAGAGAGTTTGTAATAAATCAACTTTCTCATAATATTTTTTATACAGATGCCGCATTGGTTTCAATAGCTTACGAGGCAGCCTCTAAGAATGATTTTAAAAATATTTTGGATTTGGATGAACTCTGTAATGCAGTTAAACTTCCAAAAGAAATAAGGCTGGCAAGTAATAAATTGGGGATTCGTTTGTTGAAAATATTTGAAAATAATAATGAACTTATTTTACCAGGTAAGTACAGAACTGCGATTAAGGGTAATAAAGCTTATGGCCATTATTGTATTGCATTTGCTCTGTTGGCGCACGAAATGAATATTCAAAAAAAAGAAACTCTTGCCGGTTTTTATTACAATGCGGCAAGTGGTTTTACCACAAATGCGGTTAAACTTATTCCATTGGGCCAGCAGGACGGCCAGGAAATATTAGTGTCCTTATTTCCCTTAATAAATGAACTTGCGGAAAAAAGTTTATATCCTGAGAAAGAGTTAATCGGTTACTGTTGTGCCGGCTTCGACATCAGGAGTATGCAGCATGAGCAATTATATTCGAGATTATATATGTCTTAACCTCACCCCAAGCCCTCTCCAAAAGAGGAGAGGGAGCCATGCCGGGGCCTTTTATACAGGAGCAGGGAGCGACAGGTATTTGGAAATTAGTGAATGGGTAATTTTAATAGAAAATAGTTTGTGCTCATGATAAAAATGTTTTATGCTCAGTGATATTAAGACTGATAGTAAGTATAGTCCCCTCTCTGAAGGAGACGGGGTTGGGGTTGAGGCCCGTTCCTACATAAAAATCGGCATCGCAGGCCCCGTCGGCTCTGGTAAAACCGCCTTAATAGAAAGGTTATCACGATCCATGTATCACAATTATAGCATAGCTGTTATTACCAATGATATTTACACAAAAGAAGACGCAGAGTTTCTTACAAAAAATAGTTTGCTTCCACCGGAAAGAATAATAGGTGTTGAAACTGGAGGGTGCCCACATACTGCTATTCGTGAAGATGCAAGTATGAATCTTGAAGCAGTGGAAGAGATGGCCAATCGCATTCCGGGGCTTCAAATTATTTTCATTGAGAGTGGGGGAGACAATCTTTCTGCAACCTTTAGTCCTGATCTTGCTGATGTTACCATCTTTGTAATAGATGTTGCCGAAGGCGATAAAATTCCACGGAAAGGCGGGCCGGGCATTACCCGCAGCGATCTGCTGGTAATTAATAAAATTGATCTCGCTCCGTATGTGCATGCGGATCTCGATGTAATGCACCGTGATGCGGCAAAAATGAGAAAAGGAAATCCATTTATTTTTACCAATCTTATGGATGGCTGCGGGCTGAATGATGTGATTGGTTGGATAAAGAAATTTGCTTTGCTTGAAGAAACTGAAGAACCTGCGCTATGCCGTTAGACCATCACTTACATATAATTGCCGGTTATAAAAATGGACGAACATTCCCCGGGCATTGTTTTTATAAACAACCCTTTAAATTAGCCAATGTTACTGAAGACAAATCCAGCGAGTGGCTGCGGCTAATGATCACAAGTTCATCGCCAGGTATATTGGATAACGACAAGTATGCAATAAAAATAGAACTTGAAGAATATGCCAAAGTTTATCTTACCACTCAGGGATATCAGCGCATTTTTTCTATGGCTAACAAGGCAAGCCAGCGCATGAACGTTGAATTGAAAAACAATACGAGCCTTTGTTTTTTGCCACATCCGAATGTGCCTCATCAGCAATCAAGTTTTTCTTCTGTGAATAATATTTATTTAAACACTTGCCATCATTTAGTGTGGAGCGATATAATTACCTGCGGCAGAAAACTAAGCGGGGAGGAATTTAAATTTTCCCGTTACCAAAATGTTACAAATATTTTTTTGAATAGTAAACTTGTCATGAGGGAAAATGTTTTCTTGCAGCCATTCAAAAATGATGTGCATGCGCTTGGGCAACTTGAAGGTTTTACGCATCAGTCAACTTTATTATTCTTAAGCGATAAGACCAATGCGGAAAGAATATCTGCTGAGTGTTATGCAATGCTATCCGGCGTAGAAAACATTACCTTCGGAATCTCAGCACTTCCTGTAAACGGGTTAATTTTTCGGATACTCAGTTATAAAGGGGAGCAGCTATTTGATTTGAATAATAAGATTGCTAATGTTATTGAAAAAATGATTTCACCGGCTATAACGCCCTTCGTTTGCTCCACATCGTAACCTGCCACATCACCTCAGCACTCGATAATGCGCAAACTGCAAACAAGGCAGGCGTAAGCATTTTAGCTTCTTCGGAAAATGCACCGGAGAGCGCAATGGCAAATACGGCTATAGGAAAAATAAGCATTATGCAAAGGCCAGTCGTATTAAGTGGTATGCGATAAGGCCTGTGTACATCCGGTGATTTCAATCTCAACTTTATTAACGTAACAAACTCAAGAAATAATCCCGCTCCATAGAGTGTTACATCAATCACAATCAGGTCCTGGAAAGTCCATAAAATCATAAAGCTTACGACAACAGCACAAATAATAATTGAGATATACGGGGTTTTAAAACGTGGATGTATTTTGTGAATTTTTGCCGGCAGTAATCCATCGTCGGACATTACCTGCGGCACACGCGATACCGAAAGCAAGACGGCTGCAAACAAGCCAAGAGCACTTGCCATGCCGCCGATGGATATTGCTGCTCCTAACCATTTTCCACCTGCCATTACACCCAATGCGGGGTAGCCTTCATTACTCAACGTATCTGCATTAATACCAAAGTGCAGCGTGGCATATAATACCATTATGTAAATTGCAATAACTGTTATAAAAGCAATGCCCACCGATTTTAAATAGGTGCGTGCCGGCTTATTTACTTCTTCCGCGTAGGTGGTGGTATTATCCCACCCAAAAAAGTTCCACATTACTGTGTAAAGAGCCATGCCTAATGATGAAAAAGATATGCCTTTTAAAGATGGTGTTGGCAAAGAAATGTGACCTGTATCTTTTATGGCCAAAATAAATAACGCAACAAATGGAGCGATCACCAGCAGGCTCAACATGGATGCAGTTTTGCCCACGGGTGAAATGCCTAAAATGTTAAGAACTGCGCCTACCCAAATGATCGTAAGGCAAACGGGAATTTTTACCTGCTCAATTTGCGGAAAGAAAAAGGAGGCATATTCTACAAAAAGCACGGGATAAATAGCGAGATCAACAAAAGTGTATAACCATGTCCACCATCCTTCATAAAAGCCAAAGCGCAACCCGAGTGTTCTTTTTACCCATTGATAATAGCCTCCGGTTACAGGCATCATGCTGTTAAGTTCAAGCACGGTAAGTATTGCAGGCACATCCCACAGCAACGGCGTAACCATTAGAAGCAATAAAGCGCCATGCGCACCTGCGTAGCCAAGCAGAGGTTCCAGTCCATAGGGCCCCCCGGAGACCGTGAAAAAAATTAATGCCGCAAGTTGTATTACATGGAGTTTCTTACGCGAAGGAATAGGTGCTGTCATTTGCAGAAAAACAATTTAGCTGTAAATGCCACCTGGCTTTTGTTGAATTCCATAAACAAAGTAATGCTGCTTTGAGATTCAAATATATTGGAATTAGTATGCACGGGGAAAATGAATATTTGAAACGCCTGCGACGATGGATTTATCCGAAGTTCTTTTTGAATTCAAATTCTGCGCTAAACCATAATTCTGGTTTTATTATCAAGTAGTCTCACAACTATCTAAATTCAATGACATCAATACAATCGGTTACCTTGTTAAATTAATCTCATACCTTTTCCAGAACCAACTCTTCTAATGTTTCATTTATGAAAGCAATTTCTTCTCTGCTCAATTTTACATTGGCCGCTTTTGCATTTTGTATTGATTGTTCTTCATTTCTTGCACCCACCAATGCAATGGTTATACCGGGTTGCTCAACTGTCCAGCGGATAACCAGTTGTGAAAGTGTAGCATTTTTTTCATCTGCCAGGGGCCTTAAGCTATCCAGTATCTCATTCGTTCTTTTAATATTTTCATCTTTGAAGAAATACAATCCGGCACGGTGATCTCCTTCGGCAAATTGATGCCCGGGTTTTAGCTTGCCTGTAAGCAATCCTCTTTCCAGAGGGCTATAAGCAAGTATCGAAACATTGTTTTCAATACAATATGGAACCACCTCTTTTTCAATGTCTCTTTTGACCATGCTGTAGGGAACCTGGTTAGAAACA
>JBBSBD010000406.1:0-4599 GCA_038251675.1 Chitinophagales bacterium
GATCAGTGAGGAAGTAAAGCCTGAAGAACTGGCTGTATTGGTAAACACAATACCATCCTTTAATTTCTGTTGATAAACATTGGCAACCAATGTTATCCTGTTTCGAAGAAAAGCCAGTTCAATACCTAAATCATTTTCGGTGATCTTTTCCGGTTTTATATTTGGATTAGCAATATTGGTATTCAAAAGAAAGCCGCCCAGCCCATTGAATGGAAAGCCTGACGCTGACCTTAGCGTTGGTTCGGTAGTGTAGGCGCCATCTGCAATGTTGGAAGAACCGCCTCCTAATGCAGAGGCATTACCTGTTAAAGAATGTGCTGCCCGTATCTTTAAATAGTTAAGCGCCTTTTCACTTACAATTGAAGGAAAAATCTCGCTTAATACAAAAGATCCATCGAAATCGTAATAAGGAATATACCGGTTGTCTTTGGATAACCTGGAGTCAATATCTGTTCGGTAAGAACCATGGAGAAACGCAAAATTTTTATACCCTATAGTAGCATCTCCAAAATAACCGAACTTTTTTGCCTGTTTATTATATTGGCCTAAACCCGGGATACCTGTGAGGGAATTTATATTGTATACCGGTACAAATAAAGGCCCGGCATCCACCGCTAAATAATTTATTTTATTATTTATATAGGATGCCCCCAGGGTAACAGTAAGATTGAAATCTTTATTGAGATCCTTCGTCGCAGTAGCTAAAAAGTCGGAGGTAAATAAGAAATTAGTATAGGTAGACGTGTTATAGCGGGCCTGCGTGGTACTTACGCCACTTGCCTGGGGCTTAACATATTCAAAAGCAGTATCCAGTCCTGTTCCGTCAGAATTTGAATAAATAACACTATCGCTGGTTTGTGCATGTGTATTATAGTGGGCAGTTCCGCCAATAAATTCGTACCTGGAATTTGAATTATTAACTGAGGCGCGGTAACTAAAATTCAGCCAGGGTAAAGCCTGCAGGTTTAGTTGTGCATTTGCAGCCAGGTCATTCAGGGTTGTTTTGTTTCTCTCATTATCTATTGTAAAATAAGGATTATCAGCCCAGTCACAAAAATAACCACTGGGGTCAGCAAACTTATTATTCCGCCAATCCTTTAAGCTGGTTAAAGGCACGTGTTGCGGTACATTTAGTACGTTATTATATACTGCTCCGGTATTGGTGGTATTGGTGTACTTATTCATGTAACTCACCGTAAAATTTGCGGAAAAAGCTCCGTATGTTTTAGAGCCTCCCGCCCTGAAAACATCCCTGTTACCAAAGTCTTTCGGCATTACTCCATTTGTATGCACATCCTGGGCGCTGAGAAAAAACCGGCCTTTTTCATCTCCTGCACTAAATGAAATATTGTTTTGCGTGGTAACACCATTATCGAAGAACTTTCTTTTTCCGCTTTTTACAGGCGAATAGGGCACCATCCATAGACTTCCGTCTCCTATAGGCCTTCCCAGGGGAACTATTGCACCATTATACTCCGGGCCGAATTGCTGATTTTCATCTGGTATATAATATCTAAGATCAGTTAAATCCTGGGGGAAACTTTCACCTCCGTTACTTCCAAAACGATTCTGCAGTTCGGGCATATACGATACTGTCTCTAATTGAACGGTAGAGGAAAAAGTAACCACAGGTTTTCCGGTAGCTCCTTTTTTTGTAGTAATAACCAATACTCCGTTCGATGCATCCGATCCATAAATCGCGGCGGCGCTCGAACCTTTTAAAACGTTGATAGATTCTATGTCATCAGGATTTAGGTTACTGATATCATTATAATAAATAGCGCCATCCAAAATGATTAAAGCCTGGTTATTCCCTGTCAATGATCTATTTCCCCTCAGGGTAATCCTTGTGGGAGCGAATATCCCATTGTTGACAGTTCCAATCTCCAATCCGGCAACTTTACCGGTAAGGCCGTTAGCTACATTGATCGACCTTGATTGAACAAGGTCTTTTCCCTTGACCTGGGTTGTAGAATACCCCAAAGATTTTTCCTGGCGTACAATGCCCAAAGCAGTAACTACAACCCCTTCCAGGCTTTTTGCATTTGAAATGAGCGTGATAATTACTGAAGGCTGATTTCCTGCTTTAATGTCCAACGTGTTGTAGCCCACATTAGAGACGGTTAAAATAGAGGTTGGTAGTGCAATAATCTTAAACTGCCCATTCCCATCGGTTATGGCACTTTCCTTACTGTCCTTAATGAGTACGGTTGCAGAAGCTATCGGGTTTCCATCCTGACCCAATACAGTACCGGTTATAGTATGCTGCTGGGAGTATGACAGCGAAAACCTCAACATGAGTATGCTGAATAGCAATAATATTTTTCGCATAGTTGAATAAGTTTTAATAAGTTCAGTCAGTATGTTTGTTTCGATTTTGAGAATAGTAATCAAACAATAATTTTCGTTTGAATGAAGTCTACCAATACCGTTTTCAACGAAATTAAAGTTTAGGCGCACTGCTTTCTTTGCCAATATTGTGTAATCAATACCCTATTTCGCACTAATTGTGGCATAACTAACTGCGACATTATAAACAGACCCCGCCCTCATAGTAGCAAATGCATACTGGTGGCCCTTTATAGATCTGACAGAATAAATTTGTGTCAAACCGTTGATCATTATGCTACTTATTTTTTTACCATTGTAAATAAATGGAAGCATGTAAGTAATGCCGCTAGTATGCGTCAAAGAAGATTTTATTTTAAAGGAAAGCGTATTATGTTTCCATATAATATCGCTGAATACAGCTTCGTCTTTTGCAAGAAAAAAGTCAAGTAATTTTTCTTCTGTCCAAACCGGTATGTGCTTGCTATTTGCATAATCCAGCATTTTCATCAGGGGTTTTTCAGAAAAGTAATATTCGGCATTGTGTGCCTTCACGCTTACATATGAATACACTTCACTATCAAGACTCCTGTCTACAAGCCCTTTGAAGCAATTATAAAAGCCATCTTTATCATCATGCTCCATATACTGCTGGTCGTACACATTATTGAAGTGCTGATAAACATTAATTACATTTCCTTGCAAATTTGCAAACTTCATAGTAAGTCCGCTGCCGGTATAATTTCCATGATTGGTACCAAAAGATCCCAGGAAATGTCCCTGGCTGGAACCATTATCGTAATGCGCATAATTGCAATCCTGCAGAATTCCGTTTTGTTCTTCTATTTGCACCTGTGCAGAAAAATCTGCTTCACCATTTTTTTTCTTTCCATCCCAAACAAACCAGTGATTGGTAACCGTGCGCATAGGCCCGATGTCGTATGTTGCTTTGAGTTTGTGATTCAAATTTTTGAATACGCTATCCATTGTATTCCAGTCAGGATTCATTGCCTGTTTGGTGTCATCAGGATGGCCTGACATTTCGAAACCTTTATCTATCCATTTATGAATCCATTCTTTTGAAATGAAATCAACTTCTTTCACATATAGGGTCATTTTGGCTCCCTTAGCATCTACATCTTCAAACTGCTTTTCAAATTCAGCTTCTTTAGTGTCTTCGCCATCATTATTAAGTGTCACCAGGCATTTTAATGTATCAGGAAAATACCAGAAACGTGGCAAGGGCTTGGTATAAGTAGTCATTTTTTCAATTCCATGAGACAATAATCTCATTTGCTCGTCTGCCTGGTTAATGGTATTCTTTGATGTGTCTACCCATCCATTGATAAATAAATCCATAGCCCGGATACCTGTTATGCCATCCATTTCTTTACCTGCATCACGATAATTTCCTTGTCGTGTGTATGAAATATTTTGGGGCAAATTGTACAAGAAAGCCATCGTGTGGCCTTTGCCATAATCACGTGTAATTACTGCAGGATATTCTGTGGGGGTAAAAGCATCCTTATATAATGAAGCTATCATTTCACCACCTTTCAGCATATATTTATCTGCGTTTACATGTAACTGTAAGGTTTGCGAAGTGATTCCATTACCAATAGCTGTATTTGCTTTTACTGAAATATAAGCTGCGCCAGTTGTGCCTCCGGCGTCTTCTATTCCAAGTATGTTGTTTAGCTTTTTATCAGGTTTAAATGCAACCAGGTTTCCGCCATCCTCCACATAATTTGTTAACATGCCAGCCTGCTGATCGGTCAAATTCATTTCAGTTAAAATAATTACATCAAACTTTTTTAGCCACTTCAATGTTACTTCGGCATCGCTGAAAGATTGTATTTGAAATTCGTTAAAGCCTTCCGTCTTTAATATCTCACCGGTGTAGGGAGCATAACTTTTATCAGCACTTAAAATAAGAATCGGGTTTTTTGTTTTACCAAACACGTAACTATTGCCCGTAAACAATAAAACAGTTATTAAAAGAATTGGTGTGACCTGACTGAAATGTTTTTTCATTGTTGCATTTACTTTTCGTTACACTCTCTTAATATTTTTTCATAAACATTTCTTGCTTTAGTATACCGCTCTGTCACCGTTGCCAAATCATTAGGAAAATACCTGTTCCACTTATCACCCGGCTTTATATTTTCCAGGATGTTATCTATCCATGTAATGAAGAACCTGGCATCATCTGCACTGGCCCTGATTGGCTTATTGCCGATAGTGACATATACAGGCGCTGTGTGTGTTTCA
>JBBSBD010000407.1:0-4594 GCA_038251675.1 Chitinophagales bacterium
TAATCATCAGCCATATCCATTATTTTTTTTCGTGTTGCTGATCCTTTGTCGGGAGCAATTAAAATTCCTATTGCTACACCGGCGGCGGCGCCAGCCATTACTCCTAATAATACTTTACCTGCACTCATTTTGTTTGTTTTTTAATTGTTTGAATTAATATGGATTATTTGTACGAAATTATTTTATGTATTGCTCGTTTCTAAATCTTGTTCGATTTCTAATTTCTTTAAATCGGAAGTTGCCGGACCATTGATAACTTTCCCTTCCGTAGTAAACCGTGAACCATGTAACGGACAATCGAAAGATTTTTCTTCTGCGTTCCATTGCAGTATGCCTCCAAGGTGCGGACAAACGGCAGTGCAGGTATGCAAGTGATTTTGCTCATCGCGGTAAGCGGCAATTTTTTTCATGCCTGATGATATTATCCCTCCCTGGCCTGGTTTTAATTCATCGGCATCTTTTACATCGCCCCTGGTAAACCAATCAGCATATTGTGCAACCATGCTACCGGCTTCGTGTATATAATCTCCGGCAGTTTTTAGCGTTATGCGTGAAGGGTTGTATAAATCTACCCACGGATTCTCTTTTCCTGTAATGATGTCAGTTAAAATAATTCCGCCAAGTGTTCCGTGTGTCATTCCGTTTCCTGAATCGCCTGTAATGATGTAAATGTTTTCATCACCGGGGTTTTTGCCGATAAATGCCATTGAATCAATTGGCTCCATTACCTGACCTGACCATTTGTATTCAATATTTCCCATTGCAGGAAATCTTTTTTGAGTCCATTCAATGAGCTTATTATATCTTTCTTCTTCGGGAATGTTTTCATCATCGGCTTGGCCAACTTTGTGGTCTTCGCCTCCGGAAATCAGCAGGTCGAAATTACTATCGAGTTCTTCGAGACGTACATAATGATAAGGATAGGCGATCCATTTTGAATTTTTATTTCCTGTATCCCACCATAACGCATAAGGCAATTTTCCTTTTGGAATTTTTGCAGCAATTACATAGGTGCGGTAAGCCCACTGTTTGGTGTGCATTTCAACCCAATCGTTTACAGGAGTGTTAGTAGCAACTACTATGTGTTTGGCTTTAATTTCAAAACCATTTGCCTTTGCTCCTTCTTTCGAAATTTCTTCTGCTTTTGTTTCGGTGTAAATTTTCCCTCCCATGCTGATAATTGCATCTGTGAGACCTTTCAAATATTTCATGATGTGAAACTGACCTTGTTCGGGAAACTTGATGCACCATTTCCCTTCTTCGGACGCTAATGCGGGAACCTGTTCTAACTTTTCCGTGATCAGTCCTGCATTTTTGGTTGCCGCATATTCTTTTTCTAAAGTCTCTTTTGTATCTCTTCCGCTTAAAAATAAATATCCCGGAACTCTTTTAAAATTACAATCAATGTTTTCGTGTTTAACCGTATTAGCTATCCATTGAATTGCTTCCATGTGACTGTTGGCGGCAAGCGTGGCTTTTTCTTTTCCGAATATTTTTTCGAGTTCAAAATAACGGTCGTCTAATGCGCATGTGATGTGTGCTGTGGTTCGTCCAGTTTCGCCACTGCCGATGTATCCGTCCTCTACTAAAATTATTTTGCGTCCGGCTTTTAATAAGCAGTATGCAGTTGTTAATCCAGCAATACCTCCACCTACAATCAAAATATCGGTTTCAATATTTTGTCGGAGTTTTTTAAAAACAATTGGCTGCGTTGATGCTATCCAGAAAGATTTATTTTCTCCTGAAGTTATTCTGCTGTCAATGGGTTCGGATGCGGATGTCTTCATATTGTTATGAGATAAATAAATATTTTTTGAATTAACTACATTTACACTCGGAATAAATTTGTTTAGTGGTAAATTCAATCTAAATGGGTAACAAACTCGCCTACCATTTCGTTGGTCACTGTGAGAAGGTTGGAAAATCACGATGTTCTTGGTGCCCATTGCGCCAACCTGACATATCCTGAAATCCCACTAAACTAAATTTTTTCTTCTGAACGTTGCTTTGAACTTGTGTTCAACTTTATCTGTAAGAGTCTTTGTGCCACAAAAGTAAGCACGATAACATACGGATTTATTACATGATTGTTGGAATAAATTACATGATTCACACATTTTAAAAATGTGAGTGCATTTTTTTAGGAAAGCATTGTTAATTTTCGCCTTACAACTTTAATGTCCCAAGCTGCGTTCCGAATAATTTTATTTTGTTTGTCGCAGCTAAAATCGGAGAAACATATTTCAACGGATTGGATATTGAATTTCTTTAAAAAGATTTCCGTATTAATAGTTGGTTTTTCACAATACACAACAAAAAGTTTATAATCTTCATAAAAGCAGTTGACTGCGAAGTGAAACCTGGCTATACGTGAAGAAGGAATGCCTAAAACTTTGTCGCAAAGGTCAAACACATATTGTTCGTCTGTGTTGGCTATTACTTGTTGGAGTTCTGTTGGCATTGTGTGGAATTTTTATATATCTATTCAAAGGTAAAGTATTTATCAATAATGTTGCTACGGAAAACGGACTTTGTGCGGTTGGGTAAAAATATGTGAAATAAACCAAATTAGCCTTATCGCCCATTGCTTTTGTTAAATCGAAAAGCCTTGGAGAATAATTGCAATTGGTCACTTCTTACAGACAGGATTCCAAATTTAAAAACCGCTTGAAATTCAATGCCCTCAAAGTAAAGTAGTGTTTCTTTTGAATAGAGATCAAGAAGTATCCTATATTTGTTGATGTTAAGCAAATCGCTATCGAAAATTTATAAAAGGAATTACCTATACCAATGAAGTTTTTTCAAAATTCAGTACTCAATAAACACCTGAAGACGCAGGATACGGATGCAATGAAAGATGCATTCATGAAGTTTGAAGCTTATTTCCATAATCCGGAAATACAGCAAAACATCAGAGACGCCAAGGAAGAGCAATTCCAGGAAGGCTTTTTGCGTGAATTATTTGTAAATGTGCTTGGGTACAAATTAAACCCTTCGCCAAACTACAACCTTACTTCGGAATTAAAAAATGAAAAAGGTGCAAAAAAAGCGGATGGCGCCATTTTGCTGGGAGGTAAGGCTTTGGGTGTTATCGAACTTAAAGGAACCGATACCAAGGACCTTGATAGTATTAACGTCCAGGCTTTCAACTATAAGAATAATCAAACCGGCTGTATTTACGTAATTACATCTAATTTCGAAAAACTCCGATTCTTTATTCATCATTCGGTCGAACATCTGGAATTTAACCTTTTTACATTAACCGAAGAAGAATTCCGGGTGCTTTGGCTATGCCTGGGGGCCGTAAACCTTTTGAAAGGAGTTCCGCTTAAAGTTAAAGAGGATAGTTTACTGGAAGAAGATAAAATAACCAAACAACTTTATAAGGATTATTCCGCTTTCCGGACTGCATTGTGGCATAATATGGTAAAGAACAGCCCGGAGACCGACCGCCTGCTGTTGTTTAAGAAAACCCAGAAACTACTTGACCGGTATTTGTTTATATTTTTTGCTGAGGACAGCGGCTTACTGCCTCCCAATTCCATTTCTAGAATTATCAGCCGATGGGAACTGCTCCGCGACGAAGATGCCTTTAAACCACTGTATAGTATCTTTAACCAGTATTTCGGGTATATCAACACCGGCCGAAAAGGCAAGACCACGGCTGACGATATTTTTGCCTACAACGGCGGATTGTTTCTGCCTGATGATGTACTGGATAACATAGTGATTGATGACGACATACTGTATCCGCACACATTAAAACTCACCAACTACGATTTTGAGAGCGAGGTGGATGTAAATATACTCGGGCATATTTTCGAAAACAGCCTTAACGAAATTGAAAATATTACTGCTGAGCTTGAAGGCCAGCAGGTTGACAAAAGCAAAAGCAAGCGTAAAAAAGACGGCGTTTTTTATACTCCCAAATATATAACCAAATACATTGTTGATAATACCGTAGGCAAGCTTTGCGACGAGAAGAAAGCCTTATTAGGTATTATTGATGAGGAATATGCCAAAGGGCGTAAGAACCGCAAAAGGGATACCATTAAAAGCCTGTCGGATAATTTGCAGGCTTACCGCGATTGGTTACTCAATATTACCATTTGCGATCCGGCATGCGGTAGTGGCGCATTTTTAAACCAGGCTCTCGAATTTTTAATGGCCGAACACGCCTATATCGACGAACTGAATGCACAGCTATTTGGGGCCAGCATTGTATTTCAGGATATAAGTAACCATATACTAGAGAAAAACATTTTTGGTGTGGATATTAACGACGAAAGCGTTGATATTGCCAAGCTTTCGCTTTGGCTGCGCACCGCGCAACGAGGCCGTAAACTCACCACCCTGAACCATAATATTAAATGCGGCAACTCCCTTATTGATGATCCGGCTGTGGCTGGCGACAAAGCATTTAACTGGCACAATGAATTTCCGGCTGTTTTTAATGAAAAAGAAAAGAAAGCCTGGCATATTACCACGGCAACCCACAATTCGCGATATTCGCAACGTATGTTCGATAACCATGTGGTAATGGGTGACCTTGTGTGGTTCGATGAAAAAGATGAAATAATAATTACCGAAACTA
>JBBSBD010000408.1:0-4578 GCA_038251675.1 Chitinophagales bacterium
GATTTCATTTGGGTAATAGCAACTTTGTTAAGTTGTCTTAATCGTTCGGGTTGTAATAATCCTTGATGAATTAAGACCGCATTAATACTTTCCATATTAGAAAGAACGACTAATTGCTCTATTGTGGCAGCATCTCTCACATTTCCTTCTGCTTTTGGGTTGGCATCTCGCCATTGTTTTGCAGTAATTCCGAATAAGGCAACATTCAACAAATCCGCTTCATTGGCATACACAAAGTTGATTTCTTGTTTACTTAATTCTTTTGGAATGAGATTTTCTTTGATGGCATCGGTATGGATATGATAATTTATTTTTGCCAAAGTTCGTTGCAAATTCCATTCGAGTTTTAATCTATCATTTTCATCAGCTTTAAGGCGTTGAAATTCTTTGATTATATACAGCTTAAACTCAATTGAAATCCAGGAAGCAAACTCAAAGGCAATATCCTTATGAGCAAAAGTGCCCCCATACCTGCCGGATTTAGAAATAATACCTACCGCATTTGTAGTTTCTATCCATTTTTTGGGGGTCATTACAAAACTATTTAATCCTGCTTGTTTTTTAAACCCCTCGAATTCGAGGGGTTTAAAATTGGGATTATACATTATCTCCCAAAAGCCCAAAAGTTCAATGGTATTTCTATTCCGCAGCCAGTTTTGAACAATGGTATCGGTATTTGTAGCGTCTTTATGTCGGGCAATATCTGTGAGTGAGATAAATTCGGATTGTTCTCCTTCAAATATTGCAATTTCAGTTCCTTTTACATTAATAGTTTTATTTTTTGCCATAACCTGTTCGTTTTAAATACCTCGAATTCGGGGTGATTAGAATTAATTCTTTAATCCCATTGAGCAAATAATTTGAGGTTCTCTGTTAGGTTGTTCATCTTCGTTTACAATTGCCAACTTATCTTCTTCACGCAATGAAATAACCAAAGAAGCCAACTGATCATCCGCAATTCCCGATTTTAATTGACGGTTCAATGTTTCTCTTGCATATTCTTTCAATGGGTATTTGTAAATATCGTCCACTGCTTTTTTTAGTTGCTCGTTAACAAACAATGTTCCTTCGTATTCTTTGCAGTAGCGGTCGAGTCGCATATACACACGATACTTCACGCCTGTTTTTTTGCCCAAGGAGCCGCCTGTATTTATTTCTTCATCACGAATAAAGTCAATTCCTTTTTTAACTAATTCGTGGTGATTTTCCAACTTGTATTTCGGTTCGGTATCAGGTGTGCATTGTGCCGCTTTTAAAATAGTGTGTTGCGATTGGGTAATAATTTCGCCTTTGTTGTTCATCCAAGCCAATACATCGTTTTCTTCGGATGTTCGTGTGTAAACAATCACTCCTTCCTTTTCGGGTGCATCTTCATTGTGTTTTGTTGCATAAATTACATTCGGCAAATCGGGAATTATTTTGTTTAGCTCGGGATTTGCATCGGTTGCGTTTTTCCAAATTTGATAAGCTAATGAAGCCAAATCCACTTCGGTATCGTCATCTTCACCGTCCAATATTCCTGATTTTTCGTTGTAAAGGTCTGTAAGGTTTATAGGGTCGCCATCAAAAAATGTTTCATCACTTCCTACCACATTAGCATTTTCTTCAATACGCTGTGTTAATCGTCTGCGAAGATTTATAATTGCTTCAATGCCATCTTCGGGCAAAAACGAATAGCAAATAATTTTTTCTGCTTTTTGTCCAATACGGTCAACACGACCTGCACGCTGAATTAAACGAATGATTGCCCAAGGCAAATCGTAATTCAAAATAATGTGAGCATCTTGTAAGTTTTGTCCCTCACTTAAAACATCGGTGGTAATTAATACTCTTAGTTCTTGTCCTTCTTTAATGATGTCCGATTTGTTATTGCTAAAGGGGCTGAAACGATGTGCTAAACCTGTTGGGTTTTCATCTGCACCTGTTACGCTTTCGATTTGCTTTATTCCTCTTTTCTTTAATTGCTCGGTGAGATAATAAGCCGTGTCGGCAAACTGTGTAAACACCAATACTTTTTCTTTTCCGTGTTTTTTGGTTAGCAAATCATACAAAGCATTTAGTTGTTTATCTTCATCGGGGTTCCAGTCTTTGCCAAAGCTTAGTATTTTAATAATTTCTTTGCTGTCGTTAATTAAGTTGGCAGATAAAACATTTGTAAAAAACTCGCTTCTAATCCAGTCGAAACCCTTTGAATAACTTTCGCTTGAAAAAAGTTTGTACAATTCTTCTGCTTTTTTCAAATACGTTTCTTCTTTTAGAATAAGGTTTAAAAGATTTGAACTTTCACCATCATTGTCGGTGTCGCTATCTTCTAAATAATCATCTAAGTTTTGAGAAATGTTTTTACCAATAGGAATTGGCAAATGATTTTGTGCCGCATACACAAAAAGGTAATTTCTTAAAATGTGGCGGCTCAATGAAAGCAGAAAAGAATAGCCGCTACTTTCCAAACGCTTAAATAAATTTGTTCTGCAAAATCCCATTAATCGCCTACCTGCACGACTAAGGTTTTGCATTATTTGCTCTTCTTCCTTTGTAGGTTTTATTAGCGGTTTTTCATTCAAATAAGATTGAAGTCCGTATCTCGGCAATTCTAAACCGTTGATGATGTCAATAATATTTTGAGAATATAGATTGGCATAAATATCTTTTTTGTCTTTAGGGTTGAACTCATACAAAACCCTTTGCGGAATTCTTTCAGGGAAATAGGATTTTGAGCCGTCCGAAAAAGTTAAAAACTTTCTGTTGTTTGTTGTGTCGGTTTCTGCGTAATTGTTTTTGATAAAACTTCGTGTTCTGCGAACTAAATACATTCGCATTAACTCACGCCAATCATCCGCAAAATGACTTTTCTCAAAAGCCTTTATACTTCTAATAAATGTTTCGGTGTGTTGCGAACTGAACTGGACTTGACCCCCAATGTGTTTTATATATTCCTCTGGACTAATTCCTAAATCTTTGTCGTCAGAAATAAATAAACGAAGTTGGTTTGAAAGGTCTAAATATGTTTTGTTGTATGGCGTAGCAGAAAGTAAAATCACTTTACTGTCATTCTCTTCTAAGTATGATTTAATGGCTCTGTATCGACTTCCTTGGTCGTTACGCAAGTTGTGGCTTTCGTCAATGATTACAAGGCGGTAACGTCTCAAATTGGGCAATGTAGTTTGCACCCTGCTTTGTGAAATAACTTTTGCTCTTAATTGATATTTGTGAGCATAATCTTCCCACATTTCCACCAAGTTTTTTGGGCAAATGATTAGGGTTTCTAAAAAGAAATCGTCCTCAAATAATTTAGCTAATGCTGTTGCCGTAATCGTTTTTCCCAGGCCAACTACATCGCCAATTATTACACCACCTCGTTTATGTAAATGATGTGCAGCCACTAAAACGGCTTTCTGCTGAAACTCCAACAATTCTTTTTGAAAAACTTTAGGCAATTTAAATTCATTAATACCTGCTCTTGCTTCTCGTGAAAGGTGATAGGCAATTTTTAAATAAATATGAAAAGGAGAAATAAGTCTGTCAGCAGCCCAAGAGTTGTCAATTATTTCAATGAGTTCTTCGGTAATGTCAATACACCAGCGGTCTTTCCAACGGTCGTCAAACCAAGTTGCCAACTTGTTTGCTGCATCTTGGTCCATTACATCGATGTTCAATTCGCCTTGCTTTGCAAGACCAGCAAGTGTCAGGTTACTGCTGCCTAAAAAACCAACAACAGGAACACGTTTGTCGTTGCTGTAAGCCAAATACAATTTAGCGTGAAGTGTGTAACGCAAATGAAGTTTTACAACTACTTTTTTGTCCTTCATTTGTTGGCTCAATGTCCTCAAAGCTTTTTCGTCTGCTTCGGTTGGCGTGCCAATGGTCAATTGGTCTTTAAATTCTTGTGCAATTCGCTTTTTAAGTTTTACTGCTTCTGCTTGGTCAATGATATGGTCATCGTCTTTTGAAAAATAGTCACGTAAAATGTCGACAGGCATTTTTTGCATACCAACTAAAAGTCGGCAAATACGATGCACATCGTCTTTGCCCTCAACAACGGTCGCACCATCAAGGCTGTCAATCTTCTCTGCTACCTGTTTCCAACCTCTCAGGTTAAAATACCCCACACAAAAGTCTGTCCGCTGCGAAAGTTCAAGTGTTTCGTTCAGTCCTTTTGTTAAGTGGTTTTCTATGTTGTCGTATATTTTTGGCATTTATAAATGAGTTAAATTAAGGTTGTTAAAATACGAAAATTTGAGCTTGTTTTTCGTAACACTCTGTCCCTTGTGCGGTGGGGGATTTGGCTCTTTTGGTTTTGCGAAGGGTCGGCTTTGAGTGTCGGGCAAAAACAAATGTGCCACTTGTGCGGCCGGCTAAAATTGAATTAAAAAAATGTGCGGTGGGTAAAATAAAAAATACAGAAGGGTCGGCAATGACTGTCGGCTTACTCGTTGTCCGTTTGAAATATGGTCTGTATGTTGGTCACCTGTCAAAATGGTTTGTCTTTGTATTACTGTTTAAATTTTAGTCGTCTGTTTATGGTTGCACTGAAGTTTCTTAGGCTTGCTTATAATCGAGTCACGCAAGGGAATTTCA
>JBBSBD010000409.1:0-4572 GCA_038251675.1 Chitinophagales bacterium
TTTTAACAATAAAATTCCTCTGTTAATATAAACATTCACTCATATGAAACTTCTCGGTCTTTCGCCAATGTTATGGACAAAACACCTTAGCCTAACCGTTGGTTTTTACACAAATATCCTGAAATTCAAATGCGATGAGCTTAATGAGGAATTGGGTTGGGCTTCGTTAAGCCGCGATAACGTACAGGTTATGCTGGCTGTTCCAAAGCAGCATCCTGAATTTAAAGTAGCTCAGTTTACAGGATCGATTTATATTCATACCGATGATGTTGAAAAAATTTGGAATGAATTGAAGGATAAGGCAGAAGTGGTTTACCCGATAGATAATTTTAAAACCGGTATGCGGGAATTCGCGATTTATGACAACAACAAATACATCATTCAATTCGGGCAGGAAACTGATTTGAGTAAACCGAAATGAAATATGCTATACTTCCAATTGATTAAAAGCTTTGTAATACACTATATTAAAAATTCAAACAAATGTTTATACCCGAACACTTCTGGCTTTTCTTATTCATCATTTTTGGATTAGTCCTGATTTATTACAGGAATCGATTCCGAAAGATAATTTATCAATCCGATAGCTGGACCATTAACATTAAACCTTTGTTCGGTAAAGAACTGAAAGCATTGTTCGGAAACCTTAATCCTGATAATATGAAATACCTGAAATTCAGAAACTTCTACCGTTTCTATCTAATAATTTACCTGATCTTATTCACATCCTATTTAACATTTAGCCAAAGCAAACCCATGAACGAAATTAAAACCGGAAGCACTATCCCCCAATTTTCCTTAAAGGATCAAAACGGAAATATGTTTGACATTAATTCCGTGCTCGGCAAAAAGAACCTGGTTATTTATTTTTATCCAAAAGATGACACGCCGGGATGCACCGCCGAAGCCTGTTCGTTCCGCGATCAGTTTGAAGTTTTTACCGAAGCTGATGCAGTAATTATCGGCATAAGCGGCCAATCGGTTGAAAGCCATAAAGATTTTGCCGAAAAACACAGGCTTACATTTACCTTACTGAGCGACGAGGGCAATAAAATCCGAAAGCTTTTTGGCGTACCTACTAATTTTCTTGGGTTATTGCCTGGTCGTGTGACCTATGTTGCAGATAAAACAGGGAAAGTGATCTACATTTTCGATTCACAAACACAGGCAACAAAACATGTGGATGAAGCATTGAGAATTCTCAAAGAATTAAAATAATGCAGCTATGAAATTACAGCCAGCAGGTAAGTTGTGGGGCTCTCTGGGTTTACCTCTTGGTGTTGGAGCCATAGCCGGGATATTTATAACAAATGGTGGTTAGTGCATGTTGCATAGTGTATAGTGCATGGTGCATGGTGCATAGTGCATAGTGCATGGTGCATAATGCGGAGAGCGGAAAGCGGACATAATTAATTTTGAAAAACACTTGCTATATTCCAAGCTAACAATTCCAGTTAATTGATTAATTTGCCAAGGCAAAGTGAACTTTTTAGTAAATAATTCAAAGTCTGCATATCCAAAAACAGAACCAAACAATACCAGTAAACAGTATAATAAAACATTAAACTGATATAGTTTGTTAAAGTATGATCCAGAGAATACTGAATAAGCGCTTTTCTGTATTTTAGATACTAATCTGATAAATATACTTTTATAAATTTGTAAAAGATCGGGAGCTGTATTTAGAAAGTAATTTGTAAAAACCATTCTTCAAAAACAATTTCCTTCGAATCATCTGTTCAACTAATATCTAATATCTACAGCATGAAACTATCCTTTTTCTCCATGTGCATTTTATTTGTTCTACCCCTGGCCATTTTTGGTCAAAAGGAAAAACTTCGCAATCTGACTCCGTTGGATGTTTATCGTCTCACCAGCGTAAGAAGTCCAAAAATAGCACCCGATGGCAACTGGATTTTATATAGTGCATCAAATGCAGATTCAACAAAAGATGAGTATGTTTCGAAACTTTATATGGTGAGCAGCAATGGCAGGGAAACAGTTCCTTTAACTGAACAAACAAAGAAATTCAGCAATTATGACTGGTCGCCCGATGGTAAGTATATCTCATTTTTATCAAAGAGCACGGTCGAAAAAGAAGGATCGCAGTTGTACCTGATGGATCGCAGAGGCGGTGAGCCGGTTCAGCAGACTCATATTAAAGGGGAAATTGACAGTTATTATTGGTTCCGGGATGCGAAACAACTGGTTTTTGTTGTCAAAGATTTTGATTACTCGGATACTGCAAAAACAAAAATCCGGACACCATACGAAATTGACAGGTATCACTTTAAGGACGATGCTGACGGATATCTCGATGATCGCAAAACACATTTATACTTATATACAATCGAATCTAAAAAACTGGATACGCTTACAAAAGGGAATTTTAATGAATCGGATGTGGATATAAGTTCAGATGGAAAATATATCACCTATTCGAGTAATGTAAGCGCCGCACCTGACCAGAATTCAAATACGGATATATTCCTGCTTTCGACGGTGCCCGGTTCAAAACCGCAACAGTTAACGTTTTATAAAGGTTCGGACGAGTCGCCACGGTTTAGCCCTGATAACAACACTATTGCTTTTCTGCAATCAAGCTCGGAAGATCCGTATGATATGTACGACCTGAAACAACTGGGATTAATAGATATTAAAAGCAAAACGTCTAAAATTATAACCAAAAACTATGATCGGTCTTTTGAAAATATTGTCTGGAACAGGAATGGAAAAACAATTTTTGCATTGGTTGAAGATGACCGCAAACAAAATATTGTCCAGGTTGATGTTGCTAATGGAGCAGTTGTGAATTTAACCAATGAAACCGGCGTTTACAGTTCGCTGAATATCAATACAAAAGGCGCCATGACAGTGCTTTACAGCAACCCGGATGTGCCGAATGAAATATATTTTTCCGACAACTCTAAATTTAACAGGGTTACTCACACTCAGGATGCTTATTTAGCACCGCTACGTAAAATTTATAAAAAAGGATTCAGCGCTGTTGCATCGGATGGTAATACCGTTTCCGGGATTTTATATGTTGCCGACAGCAACGCCAGGAAATTACCGTTGGTACTGTTTATCCACGGTGGACCTGTTGGCCAGGATGATTATTCGTATAATCTAACCAGGGAGATTTATGCCGCAGCTGGGTACGCTGTAGCAGGAGTAAATTACAGAGGCAGCAGCGGACGCGGTGCTGATTACACCAAAACTATTTATGGAGATTGGGGAAATAAGGAAGTAAAAGATATTATAGGTGCAGCTGATTACCTTATAAAGCAAGGTATTGCTGATTCAAACAGTATGGCCATTGCAGGCTGGAGTTATGGCGGTATCCTGACCAATTATACCATTGCTACCGATAAACGCTTTAAAGCAGCCGTGAGTGGCGCCGGAAGTTCCTTAATGCTTTCTTTTTACGGAACCGATATGTATATCTCGCAGTACGAACCTGAATTGGGCAAACCCTGGGAAAACCTTCAGAAATGGCTTGATGTATCCTATCCGTTTTTCAAAGTAAAGGAGATAAAAACACCAACTTTATTTATGGCGAGCCAGGATGATTTTAATGTTCCGGTAGTAGGCGCCGAGCAAATGTACCAGGCATTTAAATCGGTAGGCATACCAACCGAATTAATTATTTATCCAAATCAACACCACGGATTAACGATCCCAAGTTATATTGTACACAGGTATAACAGACATATTGACTGGTTCAAAAAATACCTTAAATAGAAGCGGCAAGGTCATTTTAATTTTGTTTTGTTGGCACAAATGCTAAAAAAAGACGAGGGACAGTTTGATAATGTTGATTAACAACAGAGTATTTAACATCACCCGGACTGACTTACATATAAGACCGGCCCTACCTGACCGACATTATATCTATGCCGGGACGACTTATGATAAGGAAAAGTTGAATGCTACTGTTTTGAGTTTAGTAATTTCAGCCAGCAATAATTTTACCAGGTAACGAGTTAACTTTGCTCTTTTAAATTTTAAATCATGCACGATTTAAATAATCTTCTGTTTTCACTTCTGATTTATATTGGCTCATTTTCCGCCGGGCTTCTTGGTTCATTAACCGGACTTGGTGGCGGAGTAATTGTTGTGCCAATGCTTACAGTATTATTTGGAGTAGATATTCATTTCGCTGCAGGTGCTTCTCTGATTGCTGTAATTGCCACATCTTCAGGCGCCGCATCAGCTTATGTTAAAGAAGGGTACTCGAATATACGAATAGGTATGTTCCTGGAAATCGCAACTACAATTGGTGCCGTTGTTGGAGCTTACCTGGCAGGAATAGTTTCAGTACAAACGATTTCAATTATTTTTTCAGCCATTTTGGTTTATTCTGCTTTTTCTTCCCTGTTTTTCAAAAAAGAAGAAGTTGATTATTCAGATGTAAATAAATATGCACGAATATTTAACTTAAATGGCCAATATCCTACACCGGAGGGAAAGCAGAGTTATTCAGTTCAACATGTTCCATTTGGATTTGCGCTCAGCAGTCTGGCAGGCATTATGTCGGGCTTACTTGGGATTGG
This sequence comes from Chitinophagales bacterium, assembly GCA_038251675.1. Taxonomy (GTDB): domain Bacteria; phylum Bacteroidota; class Bacteroidia; order Chitinophagales; family Chitinophagaceae; genus Ginsengibacter. Next base: position 4,557 of record JBBSBD010000409.1, read on the forward strand.
AGGAGGAGCAATAAAA
>JBBSBD010000410.1:0-4570 GCA_038251675.1 Chitinophagales bacterium
ACCAACCTTTATAGAATATCCCCTGAAGCCATTGTAAAACACTCCGTCTTTTAAATCGAAAGCGGGGCTCTTGCGGTAGATATCGTTGTAGATTACAGCGAATTTTAAGTTTGCAACCGGAGCAATGTAATTTGCAAATAGGAAAGCGATGAAGCTAAGAATAAGTGAAACAAAAAATAACGGCCGCATAAACCGCAATAGAGAGATGCCCGAGGATTTAATAGCCACAAGTTCAAAGTTCTCCCCAAGCTTCCCAAATGTCATGATGGAAGAAAGCAAAATAGCTATAGGGAGTGCAAGCGTTACTAAGGTTGCACTTGCATAGATTAGGAATTTAACAAGTGTAATTATATCAAGGCCCTTACCCACAAGGTCATCTATATACTTCCAAAGTATTTGCATCATAAACACAAACAGTGTAATGAAAAATGTGGCTATAAAAGGCCACACGAAAGCTTTTAAAATAAGTATATCTAATTTCTTAAACATGCAGTTAGCAGGAAGCTTGATTACATTTTAATGCGTTTGTTGTAAATTTCACCAATGAGTAATGAGGCAAAAATACACCTTTCGAAATATGAAACGGAAGTGGTGATGGATACGAATTGGATTTTAACGAAACAGGAAATAATAGAAAAAATATGTTCTTTTTTCGGAGAAATGCATGATGTCTACAAGTCAGTTTCCATACCGGGCAATAAACATATTAGAGAAATTGGGTTTATTAAGAATGGAAAGATTTCAAAAGGAGAGAATTACAAGGGATTACCTTATGTGATTCTTGACTACCCCGCAATATTCGAAAAGGAAAATATATTTGCGATAAGAACCATGTTTTGGTGGGGAAATTTTTTTAGCATTACGCTCCATATTTCCGGCAAAAAGATCATGCAAAACATAAGGATTCAAAGAACGCTCTCACACCTCAAGGAAAGCAATTTCTTTGTCTGCATTAATAACGATGAATGGCAACATAATTTTGATGATGTCAATTATATTTTGATATCAGAAATGGATGAAACACAGTACGCGGGAGCTTGTGCAAGGAACTTTTTAAAAATTTCCAAAAAAATTGATTTGGCAAACTGGAATGAAACTGCGCAGTTCCTCGAAAATTCTTACAGGGAATTAATTGAGGTAATCAAAATTAGTTTCCCAGCCGGTGAAACAGCTCTTTAACCTGGGTTTCCCAAAGTTGGCTCTGGTCTTTGATTTCTTTTTTTTCTGCAAAATCATTAATTACTAAAATAGTAAGATTGGTAACCTCTGATTTTTCAATACTAAATTCAAAAAATTCATCCTTAGGGCTATGAAGCCAATGAAAACGAATTGATTTGTTTTCCTCGGTGGCCAATACTTCAGCTTCCTCTGCAGATCCATTCCACGCAAAACTAAATAAGCCATCTTTATCCTCAACCTTATCTGCAAACCATTCCTGGAGGCCGGTAGATGTTGAAAGGAATTCGTATAAAATAACTGGTGAACATCTTACCGGGTACTCAAGTGTGTATTGTACTTTCTTGCTCATCTTTTTTAATTAATCTATAGTGTATGTGTGCAATAATAGAAAATAATTCTACTAACCGACCTAATTTATACTTTTATTTGGAATTATTTTTTATTTTTTACCATTTAATCAATCAATACTACAGCAAGCTAAAATTCATATATTTTTTTTGGCAGCATACTTAAAACACTCTAAATTACGTTAGGTACTTAGGCTACACCAAAGTACTAAGACCAAACTTAGTAATGTTGTACCCCCCCCTTAAAAATACAGCTTATGAGTATGCGTCAGCTTAAAATTTCTAAGTCCATTACCAATCGCGAAAGCGAGAGTCTGGAAAAATATTTACAGGAGATTGGAAAAGTTGAACTTATTACTCCCGAAGAGGAAGTAAAACTTGCGCTTCGTATTAAGCAAGGCGACCAGGCGGCACTTGATAAGCTTACAAAAGCAAATTTGCGTTTCGTTGTTTCTGTTGCCAAACAATATCAAAACCAGGGACTTACTTTACCCGATTTAATCAACGAAGGAAATCTCGGCCTGATAAAAGCGGCTCAGCGTTTTGATGAAACAAGGGGATTCAAATTTATTTCTTATGGAGTATGGTGGATACGCCAAAGTATCATGCAGGCGCTTGCAGAGCAATCGAGAATAGTAAGGCTACCCCTAAATAAAGTTGGGTTAACCAATCGGATCGCCAGGGCATTTTCTTATCTCGAGCAGGAGTTCGAACGTACACCAACTGCAGAGGAATTAGCTTTTTACCTGGATATTGACACTGAAGAAGTTGCAGCAACTATGAATGTGGCTGCGAGACATGTGAGCATGGATTCTCCACTTAGTGATGGTGAAGAAAGCACGCTTATTGATGTGATGATAAACAGCAATGCTGATAGCGCGGACAAACAAATCATGTTCAGGGATTCTCTTAAACAGGAAATTCAAAGATCTTTAAGTGTACTTACTGAAAGGCAAAAGGAAGTAATCTGCTTCTTTTATGGAATTGGCGTTGATCAGCCGTTAAGCCTGGAAGATATTGGGGCAAGATTTTGCCTTACCCGGGAAAGGGTAAGACAGATAAAAGATAAAGCACTTACAAAGCTTCGCACAGCCTCAAGGTGTAATCTTCTTAAGGAATACATGGGCGTGTAGAAAAATTATAAATCATTTCGTGTGAGCATTCATAACAATGGATGCTCATTTTTTTTTATGCCATCCATTCACAAAGAGAATATTATTAATAACATAGTTGTTTATGCGATCATAGGTTTTTAATATTTCTCAAATACCTTTGGCTTTTTTATGAATAATTATTTTAAGATTGGGAAGCTGGCTGGCACATTTGGAATTAGCGGGCAAGTAGTGCTAGAGCACGGCTTAGGCAAAAAGACATCTTTGAAAGGACTTGAAAATATTTTTATTGAGGAGAATAAAAACTCCTTACTTCCCTATTTTATCGAATCTGCTAAAATAAAGAATGAGAAAGAAGTCTATTTGAAACTTGAGGGCATTACCTCTAAAGAGAATGCACATCACTTAATAAAAAAGGAGGTTTGGCTAACTGAAAATGATTTCAAAAAACTCGCTGCTTCGGCTGCTCCCATCTCACTCCTGGGTTATATAGTTATAAATGAAAAGGAAGAAATCGGCGAAGTGATTGAAGTAATTGAGCAACCCCACCAGGTATTGTGTAAAATTTTAATCGACGGTAAGGAAGCTTTACTTCCTGTACATGAAGAGTCGCTTGAAAAAATTGATAAAAAAAACCGAAAACTATTTCTGAATCTGCCTGAAGGATTGCTTGATATTTATCGAAACACCTGATAAATGATCCAATAAATTTGTATACAGCGTATGCAGCCAACTCAATCAAATATCATAGCTCATTTTGACCTCGATTCTTTTTTTGCTTCTGTTGAATTAATCAGGGATCCTTCTTTAAAAGGGAAGGCAGTAATAGTTGGAGGCAGCGCCGAAAGAGGCATAGTTACAACTTGTAGCTATGAAGCAAGGAAATTTGGAGTCCATTCTGCAATGCCGATGAAAACCGCTATGCGCTTGTGCCCTCACGCCATAATAGTTAGAGGCAGCTATGCGGAGTACGGAAAATATTCAAGGTGGGTGACTCAAATTATTGCATTAAAAGCACCGCTTTTTGAAAAAGCTTCTGTAGATGAATTTTATATAGATCTAACAGGGATGGACACTTTTTTTAATCCCCTTCAATGGACGATTGATCTCCGTACTCTAATAACTACAGAAACAGGATTACCCATATCCTTTGGAATTGCCAAAAATAAAATGGTGGCCAAAATGGCTACAAATGAAGCTAAACCAAATGGGTTCTTACAGGTTCCTATTGGGAAAGAAAAAGACTTTTTGGGCCCGCTGGAGGTCAATAAAATTCCCGGCGTTGGCGATCAAACTAACCAGATTTTGGTGTACAACGGATTTAAATATATAAAGGATATACATCATTCCAGTCCGGAAAAAATGGAAAAACTTTTCGGTAAATGGGGTTTTGAACTTTGGAACAGAGCACAAGGGATTCATCATTCAAGTATATCTGCATACCATGAAGCAAAATCCATATCTACGGAGAATACATTCGAAGAAAATATTATCCAAGTTGAAATGCTTATGAGCGAGATTGTGCGAATGACTGAGAAAATTGGGTTTGAATTAAGAAAAGATGAAAAAGTTTGTGGTTGCATTACTGTAAAAATTCGCTATCCCGATTTTGAGACAACATCAAAACAGGTAAGTATTCCCTATACAAGTGCAGATGATGAGATAATCCCGGTTGCTAAAGACTTGTTTCATAAATTGTATAAGAAAGGAAAACCTGTTCGGTTGCTTGGCGTTAGGTTAAGCGACTTATCAGGCGATGCGATACAAACAAATCTATTTCAGAATGTAGAAAGAAAAAATATTTTGTACAAGGCTATTGATGATGTTAAAAACAGGTTTGGGAAAACGAGTGTGGTAAGGGCTGCGGGAAAACTAAACAGCCGCAAGGATAATATCGTTTAATGTTTTCTTTTCTAATATTTTCAAAGTAGC
>JBBSBD010000411.1:0-4564 GCA_038251675.1 Chitinophagales bacterium
CTTGCACTTACAAGATCACTGATCTTGTTGAAGGCATTAGAATTTGGGTTTAGCATACAAATTTCTAATGCCTATTTTATTTTTATCCTAACTTAGTTTTCCACTTTTCCACATCTTAAATCTTACCGAACTATTGATAAAGGAAAATAAAGTTCGGAAAATTTTTATAAAATTTTTTCTGGCGCAGGTGTCTGACCTGTGTCATTTCGTTATTTTTTTTTAGTTTGTATCACTCAAGAATTATTTTATCTCTTGGGGAGATTTAATGTAAATGCAAAAGATAGAAAATACCTTCCGATAGCTATCGGGACTGGAAGCGCAATCCATTAAGCATAGATTTATGGACAAAAGAAATATTTATACTCCGAAGCAGTTCTTTATACAAAAGACGGGATACATTCATTATAACCTGCCTACCGGACAGGCAGGTCCGGTAGCGGCCGGCTTTGCACTTATCCGGAAGATTATAAATATTCATCAGCAAAATTTTATGCAACAAGTGAAGACGAATTTGGTTTTATAAAACATTGGATGGCCTGAGATAAATTGTGCTTTGGCTTCAAACTGATGTTGTGATGCATGGCTACAAAACCTTTCGCACGACTTGTCCCGTTTTTCGGGAACGCCTAACATTGGCAAATCTATATTCAATGACGTCCATTAAATATCCATCCAGGGAATAACCTCAATGCCATTACTTCTTTTTTGAAAATTGTCGCCTGCGTAAATAATTTTTCCACCCTCGTTGCCACTGATCTTGTTCCAGAAATTAATTCCTTTAAAATAGTCTGCGGTAATTGTTTTTCCGGATTTAATTTCAATAGGCGACAGCATGTTCTGATTTTCCGTGAGTATATCTATTTCATGGCCTGTGTTGTCTCTCCAGAAATAAAGATTATTACTTTTTCCTGAGTTGAACCTTTTTTTTAAAAGCTCAGTAACCACAAAATTTTCGAACAAACTTCCCCGCAAAGGATGATGCATTAGTTGAGAACTGTTGCTGAAGCCGAGAAGTGCACACGCCAATCCCGTATCATAAAAATATAGCTTAGGCATTTTTACAATGCGTTTATTAAAATTTTGATGGTGTGGCGTTAAACGAAAAATAATGAAGCTACTTTCTAATACGCCAATCCATGAGGCAATTGTTTTACTATCTACTCCCGTTTCGATAGCCATGCTGTTCATGTTTAATAACTGACCTGTGCGTCCGGCACATAACTTTACAAAGCGCTCGAAAACAATCAAATCGTTTATATTTTTTATTTGTCTCACATCCCGTTCTATATAAGTGTGTATATAGTTTGCATACCATTTATCTGTTTCAAACTTTTGATCGTATAAAGGCGGATACATTCCTTTGTAAAGAAATTCATTTAGGTTGGCTGGCGCTATATTCTTTAATTCTGAGAAAGAAAAAGGAAGTAGCTTAAGCTGCCCAATCCTTCCGGCAAGGCTTTGGGTAATATTTTCCTGCAACAAAAAATTATTGGAGCCTGTGAGAATAAACAGACCCGGTAAATTTTTATCATCCAATATTTGTTGTAGGTAAGAAAATATTTCCGGCGTTCTTTGTACCTCATCGAGTATAGCTCCCTCCGGAAATTGGGAAAGAAACCCTTTGGGATCTTCTAATGCAAAAGAACGGGTATCGGGATTTTCCAGGCTTACGTATTGCTTACCTTTAAAAACACTCTTTACTAAAGTCGTCTTTCCGGATTGTCGCGGTCCCGTTACTCCGATAGCCTTGTATTGTTTTGCAAGATTTTTTAATTCAGTTGCTGCTTCTCTTCTTATCATCAGTCAAATTTACAATTACGGAATCGGATTCCGAAATCGTAAAATTATAAACATTTCCTTTTACACACTTTATATTTTCAGTCATTTTATAAAAGCGGGGCTGAGAAGATACCTGTTCTGAAAGCGCAATCCGTTAAGCATAGATTTATGGACAAAAGAAGTATTTATACTCCGAAGCAGTTCTTTGGACAAAAGATGGGATACATTCATTATAACCTGCCTACCGGACAGGCAGGTCCGGTAGCAGCCGGCTTTGCACTTATCCGGAAGATTTTAAATATTCATCAGAAAAATTTTGTGCAACAGGTGAAGACGAATTTGGTTTTATAAAACATTGGATGGTGTGAGATAAATGGTGCTTTGGCTTTAAACTGATGTTGGTGATGCCTGGCTGCAAAACCTTCCGCACGACCTGTCCCGTTTTTCGGGAACACACAACATCGGCAGCCTCTTTTAATTTGCCAAACAGACTAAACGGAAGTCCAGCAATGGCAAGAATCAAATACCGCTAAAGTTGTGTATTTAGTTGTCCGATGAATGATATAAATTCATATAAATTTGAAAAAAGTATTTATGGCAACTACACTTAAGCAAGAACTCATTAATAAAATATCTTCCACTGAGGATGAAGATCTTTTACAACTGCTGAAGAACGATTACGATTATTTTACCGGTATTGGCAAGCCAGATGTTACGGATGAACTTTCTGTTGAAGATTTAGAAGAATTAAAAAATCTTTTAAATGAGCCTTTCGGCCACGAAACCGAATCTTATGAAGATTTTAAAAAGGCTATCGACAAATGGCGTACAAAATAATAGTAAAGAAAAGATTTACTAATAAGGTCGTCAGATTACTCTATTACCTCGAGACGGAATGGGGTAAAACAGTTGCAGACCGTTTCGCAAATAAATTAGAAAAGCGATTGGATGATCTTTCCGGGCAGCCACTCGTTGGAATAGAATCGGAGACTTTCAAAAATGTTCGTTCAATATTAATAACAAAACATAATAGGTTATACTATAGGATAAAAGACACCACCATCGAGATTGTCAATTTGTATGATACCCGCATGGATCCAAAGAAGAATATTTATTCTAAAAGATAGTTTAGCAATCACCAACAACCTGTAGAGATTTTGAAACTAAATGGAAGCCGATGTACTATTACTTGAATTAACTTAGCAGTAATAAACTATCTCATTATCACCAGCAACGGCTAAGAATATTTCAATTCTCTATTTGTGAGCGGCACAAGCGAGGACGTTGCGCCAAGAGCTAACGTATGCCTGGACTAACAGGAGTGAATGGAACCGAAGGATATGCTGGAATTTTGTAATCCATTATGCGGATATTATTTCACCCTCTCGTAATTAATCATAGAGATATTTATTAAATTGCAAGACAAATCCCCATTTATGAAAAAGCTAACCGCATCAACAATATTAATCGCTGTTTTATTTTTTTCCTGTAAAAAAAATGATATCGTAAACACTTCAGAAGTACGATTATTAAAAATGAGCTGGAAAGATATCAATGGTACTGTCAACGGATCAAGAGTATTTGATTATGATCAGCAGGGAAGAATAATAAGAATTTCCGCTGCAGGTAATTTCCCCACCACTGTAGAAGCAAATATAGCTTACAGCGGCTCTGATATTATAATCACTCCAGCAGCCTCGGTTTTGCCTCAGGGCGGTGGGTTCGTGCAGGAAATTCGTTATACAGTCGATGCCTCAGGCAGGCCTTTACGAAGAATCGAATCAAGCACTTTTATCCTTACAGACAATCCGCAGTATATTTATAAAACTGACACCGCAAATTTTGAGTACGATGGTGCAGGGCTTTTAATAAAAAAAATAAATAGCTCCAAAGATTCTATCTGGTTCAACCCGGACGGAACCCCGGTAATAACGATAGTATTTGCATCGTCTGTTACAGTGTACACTAACGCTAATAATTCGCTAAGCCAAATAGATAAAACGGGATTCGACAGTACATGGATTGACAACGGTACTATCAGCAAGGGTTTCCCGCAGAGCATCTCAGAAACTTATAAATTTAATTATTCAAAAGGTTACAGGAATGAAACAGATTTTACGAATAGCGTTGTCCTTACAGAGTATGCAGTTCTCCCCGGAAACTTTTATCCTATAAATATGTCTTATGGTAATTTCCCTGATGGATTTTCTATGTCAAGTGTTACAAAAGACCTGACCACAGGACAAATTGTTGACACTCAAAACGAAGCTGTAAATTTTACAATTGGCAACAACAAGTATGGCTTTATTTCCAACTTTGATATTTATTTAACCAACGGAGATTTAGCAAGTTCGCAAAGCTATACTTACAGCAAATAAAACTGTAGGGTTCTATATTGATGATAAAATTACTTCCCGGAATTGGCGTATGCGTCCTCGCTTGTGCCGTGTAATACTAACTATAATTTAATTCAACTAACCCTTTCATTTCGCAAAAATCTCTTGCGCCACTATATTTTCAATCTCCAGGCTTTGTAACAAAACCAACTAATATTTTATATCACTGCTTATAAAATCACTATTCAAAAGAAATATTATGGCATCGTGCAATATTTCAATTCTCTATTTGTGAGCGGCACAAGCGAGGACGCTCATATCATTGCATAATGATTTAAATTGGTTACAATCAACAAAGGCATTTAAGCACTCGGAGCGGACGCACTAACACAAGTATAAATTTACTATGTGGAGCGCAAGGAATCACTTATTTGCCTTTTCTTCCAAAG
>JBBSBD010000412.1:0-4563 GCA_038251675.1 Chitinophagales bacterium
AAGAGTGATAAAGACCTGCCGGACTTTAATAATTACTCCATGACTGACAGAACCTATCGTTACTTTAAAGGAGAAGCGGCTTACGGTTTTGGTTTTGGTTTGAGCTATACAAAATTTTCTTACAACGACCTCAAAATACTATCTTCTAAGGCTGGTAATGTTGTAGTAAATGTAAAAGTTATCAATGCCGGAAAAATGGATGGAGAAGAAGTGGTTGAATTATATGTATCCTCGCAAAATAAAAATATTCAATACCCGGTAAGAGCATTGAAAGGGTTTAAAAGAATATTTTTAAAGGCAGGCGAAACCAGGCAAGTTCAATTTCAACTTTCACAAAATGATCTTTCAATTATGGATGATAGGGGAAAAGCAAAACAGCTAACGGGTAAGGTATTGATCAGTGTCGGCGGTTCTCAACCCGATGCTGTTACCATCAAAAATAAAAAAACGGTGCAGGTAGTTTTAAATAGATAATTGCAATGCGGCAAGAACCACTGCATGGCTTGTAAAGTTTTTAGGTAACATAAACGACAAAAAAATGGAAGTACATTTATAGCAGCCCTAAAGATTATCAGGAATAAAAGGGACTTTTAAAATTGAGTTTGCTTGCTAACTGTAGCATTAGTCGTAGTTGCAAACGAAGACCAGGAGAGCGTATTTGTGTATGAAAAAGTTTTTAATTTCATTGCTGTTTTTAATTTGTTGTTCCATCACTATTAACGCATGGGCGCAAGACACTGCACTAATTAATTATCTAATAAATCGCATTTCGCAGCAACAAATAAAAAGCGACTCTTTCTTTTTCCCCGGAATATTTCCATCTTATATTTCCAGGAAGCAACAATTCACGCAAAAGAAAGGCGATAATAATGTGTTTTATAATGGGCTAATTCTTTGTACCATAAAAGACGTTTATGGGGAGCTGTCGCCTGGCAATCAATCAGTGTATGACAACATGGTTTCCCGAAGCATTCCATTTTTTAAAAAGTTCGAAAATAAATCAGGACGTTCAACCTATAATTATTGGCGGACTGATTCGGCATTTGTATTTCCTTTTACCTGGTGGGTGCCTCTATTAAGTGGTCTTTGATTAGGCAATCTACCGGATGATTTAGATTGTACTTCTTATGGGTTGATGAGTGTAAACGCTACGGATTCCACTGCCCGCAGCGTTCATGAATTGATGCAACATTATGTAAATAGTGACGCTAAAAAAGTAAAAGGCTGGCCTAAAAAATATAATACTATTCCTGCGTACTCTACGTGGTTTGGCAAATGGTTTCCCGTTTCATTTGATGTGACTGTTTTGTCAAATATTCTATACTTTGTTCAGTCTTATAATTTACCATGGACGCATGCTGACTCTGCCAGCTTACAACTAATTATTAAGACAATCGAAACCAGGGATTATGTAATGCAACCTATTTTCGTTTCTCTTTATTATGGCAGCACTTCATTGATCCTTTATCATTTGGCAACTTTAATGAGTGTAAAAAAGATTCCTGAATTGGAAAAGCTGAAACCTGCGCTTATGAAAGATGCTGCCCGGGAATATATTGCTACAGATAATCTTTTAGAAAAAATTGTATTGAGTAATACTTTTTTGAAATGGGGCTACTTACCTCCGGAGTTGAAAATTCCGCCGATAAGAGAGCTGGAAAAAACGATAGAACAAAATAAAATGCCATTCTTTTTGGCAAATTTTTTTTCTTTTTTCCCTAAAATAATAATGAAGGAGTTTGTAAAAAGAGGGCAGGGAATTTATTATTTGTATTGCCCCGCGTACAACAATATTATACTGTTGGAATATCTTTTATTGAGAAATAAATGGATGAAGAATTAGTGCAAGTGAAGGACAAATAATTCCTGTTGCTTCAGCACATTAATCAAAGACTATCAATTTTGATGTCACAAATTCTCCATCCTGGCGCAGGTCTCCTGGCCAATGACATCGCATTTAATTCCTTATGGGGCTGCACTTGTACATGTTTGACTAATGCGTGATATTACAGGTAAGGACACTTGCGTTTGTATAATATTTTTCACTGTGTTCTATTGGAAGTTTTTTTTTAATAAGCTCATGAACTTTACATAACCCTTCGAAAGACAGCTATCCTTACAAAACACATTTTAATAATTTTTTTTTAAACTTAAAATTGCTTGTTATGAAAAAAAAGCTGCTTCTTTTCATGGGGGTTCTATGTTTCCCCGGATTTTATTCTTGCCAAAAAAACATTAAGGATTTAGACATGGTTGCTTCCAACGATGCTTCCCTCAGCAAATCTTTCAGCGGGAAAGATATTACTGCTTGTCCCACAAGACTTACAGATGGAACATTTGCTGAAGTTCCGTATGAACATGAGGCCACTAATGTTTTTACAGAAGGCCCTGCAGTTGATAAACAGGGAAATGTGTTTTTCACAGACCAGAACCATGATAAAATTTACAAATGGGATGCAAAAACTGGTAATGTAAAATTATGGCTGACTGGTACCGGCCGGTCCAATGGAATGGAATTTGATAACGATGGTAACCTTATCGCTTGTGCCGATATGCATGGAGAATTATGGAAGATTCGTCCCAATGGCAGCCACGAGGTGCTTGTTAATAATTACAAGGGTAAATTACTAAATGGCCCAAATGATGTATGGATCAACCCTGAAAATGCGGGTATCTATATCACAGACCCGATATTTCCAAGACCTTACTGGGATGCCTCAGATCCCCGCCAACAACCCTGGGAGCCTACACATTCAGAGCAGGCCGAACGTGGCAAAGGTGGCCATGTGTATTACCTTGCCAAGGGTAGCCACCGCCTGGTACGGGTAACTACAATGCCGGGATGGAATACTGATTCATGGCCAAACGGTGTTGTTGGAACGCCTGATGGCAAAAAATTGTACGTAAACCAATGGTCTTATGATGGCTCTGGCGGAATTTGGGTTTTTGATATTAAACATGATGGAACGCTAACCAACATGAAGACATTTGTTGTAGGTCTCGATTTTTGCGATGGTATGTCATTAGATAAATGTGGAAATATTTATGTATGCGCCGGAGGGGGTGTACAGGTTTATAATCCAAAAGGAGATAACATCCTGACAATTCCGGTTCCTTCAGCTAACAATGTATTTGCCGGAAAAGACGAAAAGACATTATTTATTACAGGTGGAGGATCAGGAATGATATTTACTCAAAAGATGAATATAAAAGGTGTAGAAAAATTTGGTGGTGATGGACATGGACGTAATTAATAATTTCTCCTGTTAGTCCAGGCATACGTCAGCTCTTGGCGTCCTCGCTTGTGCCGCTCACAAATAGAGAATTGAAACATTATTACATGGCAAAAGCGAGGACGCTTACGCCAATTCCGGGGGAATATTCTTTGCAAGGTTACCCCACTTTGGTATAAGTATATGAAAAATTTTGATAGCGCAAGTTTTGTGGCCTGGCATTCTGCGTAAGCCAACTTGTGCATTGTAGAAAGGAGATTTGTATTTTTAATTTATGGCAGAAAATATAAATTTCATAACAACGATAACCTGTATTTTATTTCTTTCGCTGAGTTTACTGGATAGATCAGAGGGCTGTGCCAGAAAAGCAATAAAAAGTAACGAAATGACACGGGACAGAGACCTGCGCCAGAAAAAAATTTCATAAAAGTTTTTTAAACTTTATTTTCCTTTACCAGGTGGGCTATTGCGCACTAACTATTACGTGAAATAATTAATCTTTTCAAATACAGGTATGGTTTTAGATATATTACAGCAAAAAAATATTATGTCTCAAACGAACAAAAAGCAATTTGGTATATGGATGGACAATCATAATGCTGTAATAGTAGGTCAGTCTACTGAAGCGTCCGGTGAGTTTGTTGTGCTGGGCCACGTGAAAAATCCCGGCGCACAACCTAACTCAAACGAAAAGAATGAGCAGCATGCTGAGCAAACATTGCAACATAAATTCTTTAAGGAAATACTTGCTTATATGCAAAACGCTCAGGAAGTACACCTAACCGGAACGGGTACTGCACAAGAACAATTTATGCATTATATGCAAGAAACGCCACAGTTTAAAAATACAGTTACAAAAGAAAGTACTTCCAATAAGATGAGCGATGAAAAGCTGGTAGAATACATTGCTGGTAAGTTTTAATTACATCCTTACCTGAGCCTACGGCTAATATAATATTGGCTGTTTGCAAAATCTCTACTCTGGCGCAAGTCTCTGACCTGTGCCTGCCCGTTACTCAAAGACTACCAATTGTTGATGTCACAAATTTCTTCAATCAATTCTTACAAGGTTTAATAATCCTTTCTCGTGGGATAACAATCAATTGAGCTGCTGTAATCCAATTTTATGTCTCTCTTATAAAAATTTTCCCAACTTTATTTTCTTTTATATTTATTTGTAAAAATTCAGCCAACTTAAAAAAATAATATATGGACACTTTACAACAACTTAAAGATGAACTTACCGAAGAGTACAACACAACAAAAAAGTTTATTAAATTATTTCCGGAAGGAAATAATGAATATGCGCCGCATGAAAAAAGTATGAAGA
>JBBSBD010000413.1:0-4562 GCA_038251675.1 Chitinophagales bacterium
AAATCTAATTGCTGCACAGTGCTCACTAAAATAATACCCGATAATTTTATGTTTTCATCCTGTGCTTTGGAAGCGGCAAAGATTGCGGGAACACCACCAAGGCTGTGGGCTAATAAAAATATTTTGGAATGATTTTTTAATTTTTCTGATTTGAGGTTATTTAATACACTCATTGAATCTTCAACTTCAAGGCGCATGCAATTTTTCTCATATAAATCAAGATCCTCAAAATTATCTGCATCTCCTCTTACACCGCCGTGGCTGAAATTGAAGCTGTAACTCGAAACGCCACTGGCAGCAAGACTTTCCTGGATATTAGGAAACATCCCATAACTATAAAAGCCATTATGGCCGTTAATAATTATTACTAAAGGTGAATAATCATCTGTCGAAATATAAATGCCTTCTACAACGCCATCCGAATGGCTGAACGAAAGTTTTTCTTTAAGCATGTCGAATATTTATTCTATAAAGTTCCGCAATTTTATTTTGTAGAATTAGAAAGCCACTCTGCAAATAATACACGTAAAAAAAAACTCCCGCATTTCTGCAGGAGCTTTTGGGAAATAACTTGTCGGAGGTTTACTTAGTTTCCCATGGAATAAAGGTTTACGGTGTTTTCATAGATCCTGTTTTTTCCTGGATATTGGATTAAACGAAGTTGACTGACATTGGTTTTTAGTTTTTCGGATATTGGTTGGTTTCGATTTAAGATATTGGATTAATGTTGTTATTGCATCAATCAACTTCTGGAACAAAGATATCTAGTGACCCGACTTACGAAAGCGAATGTTTGCTGAATTATGGTGACATTAAAATTACCATATCAAGGGTAATATTACGAGCCCGTTGAGGTGGGATATACAGTAAAAATGAACTTTGTAAAACTTTTTGGAGAATCTATACAATAAAAAAACTTCCGCAATAGTGCAGAAGTTTTCTAATTCTTTATCCCGGGGGCAAATGCTTTTCAGGACAATAGGAATCAACCTTGTGGTTGGCTCTTAGGTTATTTTGGTTGTTTCAGGATTGAAAAAAATAAAAAGAATTTGATTGAAACCGAATTATTAGTTTTCGCGGATTTAGATCTAAACTTTTCGATGGATTTGGACTTTCAGATTAATGCTTTTTGAGCATCAATTAACTTCAGGGTTAAAGTTACCTTACTTGAAACCTTTTACAAGCGCAGGTTTACTCGATTTTGTGGGGATGAAAATTACGGCTTCTTGCGTAGTTTTACGTTATATTGCTAATGAGCATAGTATTTGTACAGGGTTAATTACTATGCCGCAATAAGTAATTTTAGCTTTTAGGTTAATCGATTTAATTTATGACGGTACACTTGGAAATCAAAGGAAAGGTACAAGGCGTTTTTTTTAGAGCAACTTCAAGAAAAATAGCCGAAGAAAACAACCTTACCGGGTGGATAAAGAATCAGATTGGCGGAAATGTGGAAGCAATTGTAAATGGTCAAAAGGAAAATGTGGAATTATTTATCAATTGGTGCAAAGAGGGACCGAAAAATGCGATAGTGTATGAAGTCGCAATTACCAACCTTGAAGAAAATGCTTTCGAAGGATTTATTGTAAAAAGATAATTTTCTTTTTAAGAATTTCCGGCTTGATAATATTAGTATCTTTTAGCCTTGGTTTAGAATTCATATCTATTGAACTTTTTCAAAATTTCGAAAATCATAAAAATGCGTAAATCCATTGTTTTGTTTTTTGTGCTATTCTCGTTTTCATCGATGGCACAGGACTTTTATTTATTTACCGGTACATATACAGGCACCGGCAGCAAAGGAATATATGTTTACCGCTTCAATGCGACCTCCGGCAAAGCAGCCTTATTGAGTAATACCGATAGTACTGTCAATCCTTCTTATCTCACGGTTTCTCCAAATGAGAAATTCGTATATGCTGTAAATGAAACAGGCGGTAAAAGGCCCGGCATGGTAAGTTCTTTTTCTTTTGATAACAAGAATGCACACCTTAGTTTCATAAATGCGGAGTCTACGGGTGGAGATGATCCCTGTTACGTAACAATCGATAGCACAGGTAAGTGGCTGGCGGTCGCCAACTATTCGGGAGGAAGTGCCAGCTTATTTTCAATAAATAAAGATGGATCTTTAAATTCACGGGTTCAGCTTATTCAGGATTCAGGCAGTAGTGTCATCAAAAATCGCCAGGAAAAAGCCCATGTTCATTCCACGGTATTTTCACCAGATCAGAAATATTTGTTTACGCCGGATTTGGGTTTAGATAAGGTGATGGTTTATAAATTTAATCCATCTGCAGCCAAGCCTCTTAGTCCTGCGGAAGCTCCTTTTGAAAAGACTCTTGACGGGGAAGGGCCGAGGCACTTTACTTTTGCACCCAATAGAAAATATGCATACCTCATTAGCGAGTTAATGGGGACTGTGTCGTCGTATAAATATGAAGATGGCAAGCTTGAGAAAATTCAACATGTAGAAACACATCCCGATAATTTTAAAGGAGTAATTGGAAGTGCAGACATTCATATTTCTCCTGACGGAAATTTTTTATATGCTTCTAACCGGGGCGATGAGAATACCATTACTATATTTTCTATAGATAGTAAAACCGGTAAATTAAAGCTCAGGGGGTTTCAACCTGTCATGGGTAAAACTCCAAGAAACTTCGTTATTGATCCCACGGGGAATTATTTATTAGTTGCCAACCAGGACAGCGATAACATAGTAATTTTCAAAAGAAATAAAACTAACGGTTTATTAAAAGCGACCGGCCTGGAGATAAAGGTACCAAAGCCTGTATGTCTTAAAATGATTAGAATAAAATAGTTTGATTCTGTAGGCCTTAACGCAAAGATGACTTTTCAAATATTATCCGGAAAGAATAATTATTCCGCAATGTTCCAGCTTGTGGGAATTTGTTCATTAGCAGTAAGAACAGGTTCTTTCGCAGGAACATAACCCGCTTCTGCATTACGACCTCCTGGATAATCCGAGGTAATATCGGTAATCACGTTCAAGATGTCTTCATCGGAAATAGTATCGTTAATATCACTCAGATGCCGTTCAATTTTTCTTTTTGTTACTTCATCATAAAAGAATTTATGATGATTTTTAACAGGAGTTTTTTGAGTGTTATTAGTGCTGGCCATTTCAATTTTTTTTAATATAAATTCAAGATAGAAAATCAGGTAGTAAAGTGGATTCTTCTAAAAAATGATAATGTAAACTTAACATTGACGAAGTTGAAAAAAATTATTAGCTGCTGAAAATCATATATTTATGGAAGTTTTACACATTTTGAAATTACATTTGCATTATTGAAAGAAAATTTGCGTTGCGACAAATTATCATTCACATCAAAATATTGACCTTACAATATTTTGATGCCATGTTTAAAAAAATAGAAAAATTGATCCTAATAATTTAGCAGAAAAACCGACTTGGAGGAGGTCAAAACTTATAGATTTTTACCTCACAATTTTTATCATTTGCTCTTCCTGTTTTTATGTAAGAAAAAAAGTTTAGATAACTGTAAAATCAAAATCGTGCGCCTTCACTTTAATATTATTCTATCTTTTATTGTGTTTTTTATAGTTCAATGTAATGCTGCCAAAAAAGACAAGCAAAAGAAAACCGAAGAAAAAACTGAATATACATTTTCGAAGCCATCAACCGATGGAACCGGAAAGTTCTACATGGGAAGAGAAATTTCGCAGGTAATGGGAAGCGGTGGCGCTTCATGGCTGGAAAGAGATGAAAGACAACAAGAAGAAAACGTGAAGCTGGCGATAGAAAAAATGAACTTGCTTCCCGCAAGTGTAGTGGCTGATATTGGAGCAGGCACAGGTTATTATTCCTTCAAAATCGCGAAGGAAGTTACCAAAGGCAAAGTGTACGCGGTAGAAATTCAGGATGATTTCATAACATATTTAAAAAATCAGAGGGAAAAATTAAATGCCGGCAATGTTGAAGTTGTAAAGGGAAGTATTCAGTCTCCTAACCTTCCGGACGGTTCAATTGATCTTGTAATGATGGCAGATGTTTATCACGAACTGGAATATCCCCATGAAATGTTACAGGCCATAAAAAAATCACTCAGGCAAGGCGGGAAAATTTTGTTACTGGAATATAGAGGAGAGGATTCCGCACTATCTATAAAGCCCTTGCATAAAACTACAGTGGTTCAATTAAACAAAGAACTTGAAGCAAATGGATTCAAGCTTTTTTATGATGGAGAATTTTTGCCGATTCAGCATTTTTTGCTGTACGAAAAGAAATAGACTCCTTGTTCCGGGTTAAAGAAATAAAGTTTTTTATCCTGCTTAATTGAATTGTTGTTTTATTCAGCACTCCCTTTTTCACCAATAAACCAGTTCTCTTTGTTCTTAAACAGCACGTTGAAAGTTGTAAGAGAACCATAAATCCGGGTGATGTATTGTTGCAGATTTACTTTTTCTTCATCACTTAAGATTTTATGTGCATTTATTTGTTGCTCCATTACCCTAAGCCTGTCACGCAGCATAACAATTTTATGAAAGAAAACATCTATTGGAATTTCCTTTGGCTT
>JBBSBD010000414.1:0-4562 GCA_038251675.1 Chitinophagales bacterium
GTTTTCTACAAAAAGTCTTGCAAATTTTAAATAGTCTCCTACGGTTGACCAAAGCCCTCCACTGCCTGATTCAAATTCTAAATCATCAGGACGTTCTTTGCAAGCCATTTTTGATGGGACAGTTTCAAGATTTACTAAATTGCCAGACTCGTCAAATCCAAAATTGGAAGCACATCGGTCTCTTTTGTTTTTTGGGTTATCAAAAAATGTATCGCTCATCGACAATGGATCGAAAATTTTTTCTTTCATTACATTCCCCAGTGATTTACCTTCTATAGTTGATATGAGAATTCCTAACAGGTCAGTTGATTTGCCATAGTTAAATAATTTACCTGGCTGACTTACCAATGGTAAACTTGCCAATCCGTTAATCCATCGTTCATTTGTAAGTTCAGAATCAATGTCTGCTCCTAAAATTTTTCTGTAGTCATCTTTAAGTTTCCCACTCTGAAGGTCACCGTAGGTAAACCCTGCTGTATGTGTTAATAAATCAAGAATGGTAATATATTGGTTTGCATCTTCGTAATCTTCTGCTGGATTTTTTAAAACTTTCATGGCTCCAAATTGCGGAAACCATTTGGTTATTGGGTCGCTCAGTTCCAATTTCTTTTCTTCGCATAGCATCATGGTCAGCACAGAAGTTATTGGCTTTGTCATGGAGGCAATTCTGAAAATAGTATCATTTGTCATCAATTCGCCTGTCTCCAGGTTTTTAAATCCTTGACTTTCTTGGTATATCACTTGGCCATCTTTCCAAATAAGTGCGGTAACTCCACCCAATTTTTTATCGTCTATTAATTTTTTAAACATTTTTTGTATTTTTTTATTCTTTATATTTTTCTTAATCTGAACTCTAATATAAAGGAAGTTAGTTTTACAATTTCCATCATGTTGTTGCCTGCTTTTTTTCTACTATTGTTATTATGGCCCCTGGATAATTGTCTTTTTTATGCTTCAAAATTGTCACTGTTTATTTGTTTGGATACCGTATCTGTGGCTGGCGCTAATTATAAAATAACGCAGGTAGCAAGCACCTTAATAGCAATATTGCCAAACCGGTCGGTGAGCGCTCGTATTATCTATTTTCAATGATGTCTTTTACTTCTCCTTTTTCATTAAAAGTTTGAATTTTTGGATCTCCCTTTTCATCAACATATATCATCATTTTGGGTTTACCATCGGGTCCGGCTAAAAATAGTCCTGAACTATTTCCTCTGGTTTTGCCCATAAATAAACGGTTAACAGAGCCTTCCTTCTGCATTAATTCACTTATTTTTTGCGCTCGTTCCTTTTCGTCTTTTATTTTTTCTAATTCTTCAAGTTTTTGATTCCTAACATCAATATTAGTTCCGTCCGGGTACTGATTAATAGAAATGCCTCTTTCGATATAGGATTTTCCATTAGCATAATATTCATCGTTTAGTATTTGTAAAACCTGGTCGTCTTTATAATTATCCGTAGTAAAAGACATTCCCGAAATAATGTTTCCATCTTTGTCCTTTGTTTGATAAACTAAACCGCCACATTCGTCACCTTGATTATTTGAAGAATATAATGCCTGAGGGCCTTTCACGTTTTGGCCATTCCTTTCCATTCATTCTTCCTGAGTGTTGTCTTGTTTCGTTACTTAAAACCATTCTTGGTAAATTATCTTCACCAACAACCGTAATTTTTTTTACTAATATTTCATCAAATTTCTCAACTTTGTCTTTTTGGCTAAAACTACTTAATGCTAAAAACGAAATAAACAAGGTGCTTATAACTGCATAAGCGATTAAGAAATTAATTTTTTTTTTGAGGTTCTTTTCCATTTTTGTTTTTTATCTATTGTCTATTATTTTTTATTTCTTTTTCAAATATGACACCCAACTCATGTATTGGGATCTACTTTCGTTTCTTCCGCAAATGATTATCTTGTTGTCTTTCGACAAGTTTGCAACAAGTGCCTCACCAATACCAGAGCCTCCGCCTGTAATTAAAATCGTTTTATATTTCAACATCCTTTTTTATTTTATGTCTATAATTTCTCGGGTAATTTTTTGTTCATAATTAAAAATTCATTATTTCTATTATCGCAGCCAGTTTACCTATCTATAAGGTCATAATTAATTTCCCTTGTACTGAATTATTCTCAAGCAATTCATGCGCATTTTTTACAGTTTCTACAGACAATGAACCTACAATAGTTATAGGCGGTTTACTTATTGCATTGTTATCAAAAAGTTTGGAAATATCGTTTAGGATATGCTGATAATTTTTCCAGTATTCCTGATTTTCCGAAAGAGAATAAGCATTAGCTCCGATAGCATGAAAGGAGGCATTCTTCTGAAATAAAATTTCAAAATCATCTTTGTGAGGGGCATCCGTTACCGAAGCAAAATTGCCATCAATTGCCAGAACTTCACAACAGGCAGACAGCATGTTGCCACCAACCAAATCTATAGCAATGTCAAAATATCCGTTATTTTTTTCAATCGCTTTTTTAATAAAATTATCATCCTTATAGTTGATAACCTGGCGTTCTTCTAAGTGAAGTTTTTGAACCAAATATTTTAGGCTTTTATCGTTGCCCGCAGTGGTAACAATATTTTGAAGGCCAAATTGTTTGGCAAACAATATGGCAAAAGTTCCTACACCTCCGGCGCCACCTGCTATAAAAATAGATTTTGATTTTCCTGCTTTTGTTTTATTAAGTGCAAGCCAGGCTGTAATGCCTGCAACCGGAACGGACGCTGCCTGCTCAAATGATAAGGAAATTGGTTTCTTCGCTACTATTGATGATGGTACGCAAATATATTCTGTATAAGTGCCACTGTTAGCAAGGTTACAAACATAACAATAAACTTCATCACCTTTTTTAAAGTCATGTACACTTTCATCTGCTTCATCAATTATCCCGGATAAATCCCTGCCTAAAATGTTGGATGTTACAAATCTTCCCTCCGGCAATCCTTTTCTGATTTGGCAATCAACAGGATTAAATGATACAGCCATTATTTTAATTCTCACCTGCCCTTTTTGGATTGCAGGAATTGGTATATCTGCAATTTCAAAATTGTCAATACTTCCGTGCTCTTTTAAAATTATTGCCTTCATAACTATTATTAATTTTTAGCAGGACTTAGTGTAGCAAATATTTTTGTTTAAACATTGCTGCCTTTGCTTTGTGTGCATACCTTCTCAATTTTATGAAACAATATATTCAATAATGGCCTGCGAATGTATTTTTGTTGTGTCAAAAACCGGTATGGAAAAATCGTCCTGATTTATCAACATGGGTATTTCCGTGCAACCTAAAATAATACACTCAGCTCTTTCTTCGACCAATTCTGCTACAATGGAAATATATTTTTTTTTCGTCGCCGGATTAATTAATCCAATACCTAATTCTTCTTTTACAGTATGCTGAATGTAATCTCTTGTTTTCTGTAATTTTGGTATCAACACTTCAAGCCCATACTCTTCAAGTTTATTTCTGTAGAAGTCCATTTCCATTGTGAATTTCGTCCCCAAAAGCCCTGCTTTTTTGAACCCCTGTTTATTGATAGCTTTTGCAGTTTCAGCTCTAATATCAATGATTGGCAAATTGATTGTCTTCTGAAGTTTATCAGCAAAAAGGTGTGCTGTGTTGGCACACAAAGCTATACTTTCCACTCCTGCCTTTTTCAAACTTTGACAAGCATTTAATAAAAGGTCAAATGAATTATCCCAATTTTTCGCCTGAATGTCTCCAAAATTCAAGGAGTAAATAATACATTCTGCAAAGTTTAATCCTCCTAATTTCGCATTCACACCTTCGTTGATAAACTTGTAATAATCCATTGTTGAAACCCAACTTATTCCACCCACTAATCCTATTTTTTTCATAATATATTGATGTAAATTATTTTATTTTTAATTTCTAATTTAATCACAGGTTCTTATTCTTTTGCCAGGTAATAACAGCATCTTATTTATTCACCGTGGGTTTTATATTTTGATTCACCCTGAATAAATTGTTTGGGTCGTACCTATTCTTAAGCGTTACTAACCTTTCATAATTTTTACCATAGGTTGCTTTCACCCGCTCTTCACCTTCATCCATCATAAAATTCACATAAGCTCCCCCAGCAGAATAAGGATGCAGCGCTTCCCAATATTGTTTAGTCCAGTCAGTAATTTTTTCATTGTTTGCAGGGTCGGGGTCAACACCCACTACCACCATTGCCCAGGTAGCATCGCGATAACTCCATGGTGTATCCGAATTACTAACGCGTGATGCAGCTCCATTGATGGGATACATGTGCATGCTTGAATGCATAGAGGGAAGTGCATTTGCAAATTTGATATGCTCTTGGATAGCTTCATCGCTTAATTCTTTTACAAAGTCGGCACGCCAATACCATTGCAGGCCGGTTGGATACACTGCGTCAAACATTCCCTGCAAAGCCGGATGTGGAATTGGTCCTGCAAAATCCAGCGCAGGAGTTTTGAAAGCCCGGATGGGTTTGAAAATTTCTTCAGCTTTTTCCATGGGCCCCGTATATGCCCAAACAACACCGCACATTTTTTTCAAATGCAGA
>JBBSBD010000415.1:0-4556 GCA_038251675.1 Chitinophagales bacterium
GGTTTACAATAATATTTTCAATATTTCCATATTGGGTAATTGTAAAGGTTATGTGAACAGCTCCCTGTATTCCATATTCAGTAGCCTTTTTAGGGTAAATTATATAATTTCCAAGGAACTGATTAAGGTTTGTTTCACCCGAAGCAATTCCCGGAGCCTTGTAACCTATGTTGTCATCGTTCTCGAAATAGTTTTTAACCGGCAGGGTTATAATACTGTCATTGCATTTTTCTTCTGAATACCTGAGCTGAAAGTTATAGTCTAAATACTCGGTAGCTCTGTTTGATGTGTACACCCAAACCCCAACGGGCTCTTCATCTCTGTAGTTCTCAAGAATTATATCTTTTTTAAGGTTTTTGAGTTCTGTTGTTACAGTTCCATCGGTGTTTTGAGTGATTGTTTGTGAAAATTTTGCCTTTTCGGCAGGAACTTCCTTTTGTAGCCATTCATTGTTGAAATACCTGGTCGACGATGTTTGTGCATTACAAATTACTGTATGAGATAAAATGGATAAGATTAATATAATCTTCTTCATAACTGATTAATTAAAATGTTGTTTTTAGTAAATGGTAATAGTACAACTCTTTCTTTTCTTCATTTTTTAATTTCTCTCCTTTGGTAAGTGTATCATTTTTATTTACATGCTGATCTTTTCTTTACGAATAAACTACATATTTGTGCTGGCACGCTTGGGAAATGCGTGCCAGCAAGGGTTTCAGGCATATAAGAGCCAGAAAACTATTTTTTTATAAATTTCCTGACTTCTATTGCTTTATCAGAAGTGAGTTTCACAATATACATACCTCCGGGCAAATCCCTGATGTCAATCTTAATTTTCTTAGTTTGAACTATTTGTTTAACCAATTCCTGTCCGTTAAGATTCAATATTTGAATTGTGCTTTCTGATGTACCAGGATTTGTTTCAACTATCAAATGATCTGTTGCAGGATTTGGATATATATTAAAATCTGAAGCACTAACGTTATCAACTGATAGTGGATTATTTGTGGCTATGTTCGACCGGATTGAGGTTGCTGATTTATATGGGCTGCATTCGTTAGTGCTTAAAATCTCAATCTGATAATAGACATAACCGGCAGGCGCAGTAAAATCTGAATATTGCGTATTGCTTGCCGGCGAGCTCCCAATTAAAGTTAGATTTTTTGGATCTGATCCCCTATAAATCCTGTAGGTTGAAACTTCAATTCCTTCATATCCTTCCCAGATCAAATTCCATGTATTCCCGGTTCCTTGATTTATGGATAGATGCATTGTCTTATGTGGCAAACTTAAGGCAGTTTCAAAGTTGCATTTATCATAAATTGAAATTGCATATTTATTAGATTGAATATTTGGATTTGAATTATTGTCAATGAAAATACTGTTCTTATTATAAGAAACAGCTCCGATTTTTGTATACATATTTGTTACCTCAGTTTCTCTGTAAATATAAAATGAATCAACAGCAGAGGTCAATGGTTTATTCCACATAACGACATTCTTATTCATACTATCAAGGGAAACAGAACAAATTGCCGGAGTAATATCAATTTTATCCACCGACACCACGAAATCATTAGTTGAAACGCAACCATTATTTGTAGTGACAGTAACATTGTATGTCGTATTATGAGCAGGTTTTGCTATAGGGCTTTCAGTATTTGGACTATCAAGATTTTCAATGGGTTCCCATAAATATTTTAAGAGGCCTGATCCGGTATAGTTTGTATAAGCATGTAATACTGTGCTGTTACCACAACTAATTTTTGTACTTGATCCGGAAATTGTAAGAGGCAAAACATTAACATTCACATTTTTAGATGCACTGCAACCATCTGTTGAGGTTGCGGAAATACTATATGTAATAGTTTTGTCGGTATTACAAACTGGAGTAGCAACAATAGAGTCATTTAGCCTGTAACCAGGTAGCCAGGCATAACTGATATTCCCGGTTCCTGTATAATTTGTTGTGGAATTTAAAGTGGTATTTTCCCCACAGACAATATCTCTGTCAGAAATTGATATTAAAAATGGGGCAACACTTACTTTTACTTCGTTCGAAGAACTGCATCCATCGGAAGTTGAAGTGGTAAGGGTATACGTAGTATTTTGTTTTGGATTTGCTGTTGGACTTGCAATCGTAGTATCATTGAGCCCATAGCTGGGTTGCCACGAATATTCGATTTGGCCTGTTCCTATATAATTTGAATTGGACATTAAACTTATGGCAGCACCACATGTTATGGTTTGGTCTTGAGCTGCAATATTGAGGTTATAAACTTCCACTGTCGACTCGGCATCATCAGTGCATCCTGAAGATGAACCTGTTACATTATATTTGGTAGTAATATTGGGCTTTACGGTTATTGATTTTGTTGTATCTCCTGTATTCCATACATATTTATTTGCTCCACTTGCAGTTAGGGTTGTTGATGCGCCATTACAAATTGCTTCAGAATTAACGGTGGTTGTAATACCTCCTCCACAAGTAGTTTTTAATATAATTCCATTCATTCCAACAGCATAGCTTACATTGGTATCAACCGTATGAATTGACAATAGCGTTTCATTTGTGCCGCTGATTTGTAGGTTCCATGATTCCCCCCCATTGGTTGTTTTCAGGATTGTGCCATTATTCCCTACAGCGATACCGGTATTTATATCTGTGAAGGCAACCGACGAAAATCCAGCACCATTCGAGTATTCAATGAGATTTTCCCATGTATTTCCTCCATTATTTGTTTTAATTATTCTTCCCCCTTCACCAACAGCATAACCTGTATTGGTATTTAAGAAAAATGTTGACATTAAAGGTGTTGAATTGCCTGCCTGTGAAATCCAGCTTGTTCCGCCATCTGTTGTTTTTATTATATTTCCATAATCACCAACTGCATACCCAATATTTGCATCAACAAAAAAACATGCTCTTACAAAGTATCCGCAGTCTATTTGTTTTACCCAGCTTTCGCCTCCATTTGTTGTTTTAAACATTTCACCACAACCGCTCACAATCCACCCTGTATCTGCATTTATGAAGAAAAGTGACATACAATTATTCACTATTCCAGGCGATTTTTCAACCCAGGTTGTTCCACCGTCAGTAGTTTTAAGAAATGTGTTGCCGGCATTTGCTATATAGCCTGTTTTAGAATCGACGAAAAAGACAGAAAAGAAGACATTTGTTGTGCTTCCACTATTTTGGCGTATCCAATTTGTGCCTCCATCAACAGTCTTCAAAATTGTACCTCCTTCTCCGACTGCAAATCCTAAATCACGATCAACAAAATACACAGAATATAGATAATTAGTTGTTCCGCTCTCTTGTTTCGTCCATTGAGCGTGTGCAGTATTCAATAAAATCATAGTGATCAGCAAAAAGTATATTCTTTTCATATCAAATTAATTTTAATGTTATTTTTAAATATAAAAATGTGAACGGGTTTCTATAATTGTACTTTACGAGAGTTTATTTGCCAAAGTGGCAGTTGTTCTTCATTTAATTGTTATCCGTTTTTGCAAATAAGCTGTAATTATTACAATATCCCCACCCAAAATATTATCCATAACATATAATAGTAAGCTTATTGACAATTCTTAAAATAGTGATCAAATATATACCTTTTTCAGATATCCAAATTTTTAAGTGGGGTTTTTATTTTATCAAAATCTTTTTATTGTAAAATCCCCGCTACTTCTCAGTCGAAAGGATTTTCATATTTACTATTAATTTAATCTTAACAATCATTACCAGTTCGGCGCCAGGGTTATGGGATTCGCCGGTTTATAATCACAATTCCGGGTATTTTGGTTACAATTCCGTGTTTTTTGCCAACTTATCCGTGCGCTTTCATAGATCTTCCATGCGTTTCGATTGCTATTCCGTATCAAACGAACTCTGAGGCCTCATTATTTATAATACCTCAGAATGCTTACTTATGTCTTCAGAATAAGATTTGTAGTCTTCAGAATGCTTACTTATGTCTTTAGAATGAGTTTTGTAGTCTTTAGAATGCTTGCTTATGTCTTTAGAATGAGTTTTGTAGTCTTCAGAATGCTTACTTATGTCTTTAGAATAAGATTTGTAGTCTTCAGAATGAGTTCTGTAGTCTTCAGAATGTTGCTAGGCGAGATAAGCATGTAAAAAGGTGAGGGCGGCGTTGCCTCGCAAAGTCGTACCTTCGGTTAACAATCCCGGTTTGACTTGTTGCCTCCGATGACACTCGCTGGTTAAAACTCCCTACGAAGCAGCTCGTAAGTGAAAGCATGATGGGACGCACGTCATTGCGAGGCGCGACAAGAACGGAAAGAGTCTGAGGCGGCATTCGCCGAAGCAATCTCCCGGAGAAAGGGAATTGTGCTTAGAAAGATTGTGACAGCGGGAGGAGATTGCTTCGGCGTTGCCTCGCAAAGTCGTACCTTCGTTTAATGATCCCGTTTTGACTTGTTGCCTTCGAAGCAAGCTTGTATTGACAAACGCCAGGATGACAAAGATTTTACAAGGCGCGATAAGCATCAAAATAGCGTATTGCTTCACAATGCAAAGCCTTCCGTCGCGA
>JBBSBD010000416.1:0-4538 GCA_038251675.1 Chitinophagales bacterium
CTTTGGGATCGTGATCTATACTATTATTAGTTGCCCCGTCATTATTATTTTCTACGGAAGTTTTGGCATTCATATCATGCTTTTCTAAAAAGCTTGCCGGCGCCAACGTCACGCCCCATGGAATATTAAGGCTTCCACGCGATGCAAACCTTTTTACAAATGAACCATCGGTATTGAAAACACTTACAAATCCTTTACCACTGCCAGCAACATGTCCGACAACGCCGCCGGTAAGACTCAATTGGGCATACATCACAAAAAGCTTTTCACCCACAGCCTGAATGTTGTAAGGAGAATATTCTGCAGGTATCTCCGGATCTTTAAAAGACATTATAACACGGGAAAACGCAGTATCCCACACGTCAATTCTATTGGCGCCAAAGTTGGCTCCATAGATCAGGTTTCGGCCATGGTTTGAGGCAATTGCCAGTCCTGTATAAGCGGCTCCCGGCGGAGTTCTAAGGCTCTTTGCATTATTGCCTGAAGCGGGGTTCCAGCCGGAAAGCACGCCGTCAAAACCTGTAAAAAGAAACAAGGATGGGCCATTGGACAAATTAAAATTCAGGCCTCCACTGAAGACAATGCCAGTAGGCAATCCTCCAATAGTATCTGATGGAGATGGAATATTTACAGGCGCTCTTACAATGCCACCTTCTCCGTTATACAGTTCGCTTACATGGCCGCCCACCGAATTCACCCATGCGATACCGTTAGGAGACCATGCAATACCGAAAGCATTCAGCAAAGTGGGATCAATTGTTACAGGATGATACTCTGAAGAATTTGCCACCAGGTTTACCTGTTCAAAATTTCGCAAATCATTCATAGGTACATGGGGTTTGTTGCATCCAAAAACGAGAGCTGTCGCAGTTATTAGCAACCCGGAATGTAAACGGCGTGATAATTTAAATTGTGTTGTTTGTTTTTTGTTCATTTTTTTATTTTTATAATTAATAATACAATACATGCGCTTATAATCCGATGCGGGATTATTCTTTATGTCTTCGCTATTTGTTTTTAGGTATGTTAAATGAAAGCCTTGCAAATAAAAATCTTCCGTTGAAGCCCATTTGCTGTACACGCCGACTGTAAATAAAACGGCCCGATGATACATTGCCGCTGTGTGTTTGTTTATCCGGGTAAACATCAAAAACATTATTTGCACCGGCAGTTAGTGTAAAATTTTTATCAAGGTCGTAGCTAAGCGACACATCCGTAACTGTTTTAGGATTGAACACCTGGTCAAGTGTTTCTTTTTGCCCCGTAAAAGCATTCACAGGAAATGCATCCGGGTTGGCAGGATTGATGGTTGGATCCAGGTAGGTTACTTTTCCAAAGTAAGCAAGGCGAACCATTGCTCCGAATTTTTTATGTCCATAGTTAACAGAGAGATTTCCTTTTGAATGCGGACTGGCTACTTCTATCCGGCTTTGGTCTTCGCGGTTAAAATAATTTCCAAGCTGACCGGAGTTGATTAAAATATCAGAAGCTTTAATAATTGGCTTTCCATCGGCGCCTTTTTTTACTTCATTTTTTATAAAGGTTGCTGCGGCTGAAATCTTTATTGTGGTATTGTTTGCAAAACTCATGTGATAACTCACTACTGCTTCCAGTCCTTTTGCTTTTGTATCAATAGCATTAGTAAAAAAATTAGCAGTTGTTGCGCCGTTATCCTTTAGCAATCTTGTTAACACAGTATCCGTTCCACCCGTGAAATTGTTGGTAAGCACAATCCTGTTTTTGATATTGATCAAATAGCCATCTACTGTTATTTCCAAGCCTTTTACAGGAGTTGCTGTAAACCCTGCAGAAAAATTGTGTGATGTTTCTTCTTTTAATTTGGGTATGCCTAATATTTGTGCTGGCCTGCTGTCGTTGGTAAAAGTCCCGCTTTCTGTGGGTACCAATCCTTCCGGTGTGGAAACAAATAAAGTATTTGTTTTTGCATAAAATTGTTGCTGCATGGAAGGCGCCCTGAAGCCACTGGATGCTGCCGCACGAATAGTAAAGTTGTCGCCAACTTTATAACGTGTGGCTACTTTATAGTTTAATGTGCTGCCGAAATCAGAGTAATCTTCAAACCGCATTGCAAACTCCAACAGCCACTGTTTTGTAAAATCCTGTTCAAGATCAAAATAGGCAGCCACATTATTTCGTGAATGTCTTTTTGCATAAGCCGGAACAAAGCCTGCAAAAACCTGTGCACCTGATGCTGCGCCTGAGCTTGTATTAAAGTTTTTATACGAAGCTTCTTCACCGGCATGTTGTGCATATTGATCTATCCTGAACTCTGCGCCGTACGCAACATTTAGCCCCTGAAGTACATTGAAGTTTCTTGTTAGATCCGCATTGATCGTATTTTGTAAAAATTGTAAACCGCCTGCATCAAATTTCGTTTTCGGATTTTGTGTTACTGCAAATTCAGTATAGTTAACTGAATGATCAACGGTAAAATCAAAATTATTTATACCAAGTGTATTGGATATGCTGGCATCCCATTTTCCAACTTTTCCATCAACGCCTATTGAAAAAGAATAATCTTTTATATCCGTTTTTATCAATGGTAAAAATCCATTGGGATATAAGCTAAATGCCTGGGTTGCATAAATACCTGCGCCGGAACTTATGGAAGAAGGATAGCGAAAGAACCCTGCAGCTTCTCCATTCTTTTGATTGAAGCCGCCAAAGAATTTCAGGTTCCATTTTTCACTTAATGCATAGCCTGCATTTACAATTACACCACCACTTGAAATTTTTGAGTTGCCTATCCGCATATCGAAATTATTTCTGTTTAATCCCTTTGCATTTAAGATAGAATCATCCCGGTTAACACCATTCACATTTGCATACACCGCTCCGGTATAAGTACCAGCTCTATTGGATGCCTGCCTTTCTGAATATTCCCCCGTGATATTTAGGTAACCTTTTTTATTTAGATCAAATCCATAATTTAATCCTGCCTGGAAACTGCCGCCATCCTGCACATTAACATCTTTTACACTTGTATTGCCAAGCTTACCCAACGCATAATCTTTTTGATAGCTCGTAACATTTTCTCCATAAGAAACATTGCCACTTAATACGTTCGTTGATTTTTTCAAAACAATATTTATTACACCAGCGATAGCGTCTGATCCATATTGTGCAGCGGCGCCATCTCTCAATACTTCTACTCTTTCAATAGCAGATACAGGAATGGTATTCAAATCAGTTCCAACCTGCCCGCGGTTAACAGTACCATTCACATTTACCAATGCAGACTGGTGCCTCCTTTTACCATTCACCAAAACCAATACCTGGTCGCTGCCCAATCCCCTTAACTGGGCAGGGTCTATATGGTCTGTTCCATCGGCAACCGTTTGCCTGCTCGATTGAAAAGAAGGGGCAGTGTAAGTAAGCAACTGGTTAAGATCAACCTGTCCAACTTCATTTGCTATAGTTGCTACAGGAATTATATCAACAGGCACCGGCGTTTGCACTTTTGTTCTTGATAAATTTCTTGAACCGACCATTACAATTTCCTGAAGATTTTGTAATGGCTTAAGACCAATAGAGTAATCGGTTGTTGATTGATTGATAGAAATTGTAACACTTTCATAACCGGCATAACTTGCGGTAATTGCTTTCGCATTTTCAGACACGTTGAGAATAAATTTTCCATCGTTATCTGCAAATGTTCCGGCATTTCCATTGGTTACTGTAATGCTTGCTTTTGCCAGCGGGCTGTTATTAGTAACATCGAAAATTTTTCCTGTAATTTTTGTTTGAGATATTGCTATAAAAGGCATTAGGATGCCCATGAATAAGATTATTTTTTTCATTCTGTACTTTCTTTTTTTTAAATTCTTTGGAAGGTTTGTTGAAGGTTTTAAATAACCTTTTTTCAATAATTTTTTGTTAGCACATTTATTATGCAATACATCTCTGCGCATTCATTGGAGAAGTATTTTTTTCGACTGCAAAATAAACGTATGCTTTACCGGAAGATTTAGGTGGGCTTCCCTATTTTATATTAACAGGCTCCCTATTTTTGCTACTCAACAATCGTTTGATTTTTGATGGCATCTATATTTGTATTGAACTATTTTTAGTTTCTTTTAAATGAGGAACAAATTTTCCAGTTTTTCTTTTGTAGTCAAGATATTGATCTCCAAAGTCACGGATTAAATCTTTCTCTTCGAATACTGATCCTATTATAAAATAAGCTGTCAATAGAATGGCAAAAATCAAATGTGTTACCGACATAGCCGGTGTAGCCCAAAGGCCCACTATTCCGCCAAAATAAAGAGGATGCCGTATTATTTTATAAAAAGCTGTAATTCTGAACTGCAGTGGTTTGTAAGACTTTTTGATTAACTCAAAATAAGTTTGCCTTAGGCCGAACATATCAAAGTGATTGATTAAAAATGTGCTGATAAATAGTATCGCCCACCCTGTAAAAAATAATAAATACATTATATAAAATAATATGGTTCCGGGAGTGATGTTCCATATAGTTCCTCCCATAGGCTCCCATTGCCAAACAAGAAAAGCAAGCA
>JBBSBD010000417.1:0-4515 GCA_038251675.1 Chitinophagales bacterium
AATACAATTGTCAATATCGATGGCTGCCGCCTTAGGGCTGGCAATACTGAATGGGATATAGGCAGCTTTACGTCCAACGAGATTGAACTGAAACTGGTCGGGGACACTGATAGGGCATGCCTGCTCGCAGAGCTGGCAGGCCGTACAATCTTCGACTACCACATAACGGGGCTTTCTGATGACGGTTGCCTCAAAATTATTTTCAGCAATTTTTTTGATGTTACCAACTTCGCTGCTTGTAAAAATGGTAATATTGGGATGCCTTGATACTTCCGAAACCTTTGGCGTTGTAATACAGGCGGCACAATCCAGCGTTGGGAAAACCTTGCTTAGCAGTATCATTTTCCCGCCAATGGATAAATCTTTTTCGACTAATAGAACTTTGTATCCTGTATTTGCCAGGTTTAATGCTGCTTCGCCACCTGCAATGCCACCGCCAACAACAAGCGCATCAAACGAAGTATTATTTAATTGTTCACTCATTATTGAGGGTTTGATGTTTTTAGTAAATATTCATTAAAGCTTTTTATTTGCTTAACAAACGATTCGCTGCAAACCGAACAGATGGCAGCCATTCGCAGCCTTGCCGGCTCAATTCCTTTTTCTTTCATTAGTTCATGTGTGCGACCAACCACGTTTCCGGTTTTTTCGGTACACGATTCGCCGAAAATACAGTCACTGCCATCGGCAGCAATAAAAACGCCGTCGAAACCTTTTTCGTAAGCACGTAAGATCCACCTGGATTTTATACCGCTCGAACAGGGAACTGTGATTGTATATACGGTCGGGGGATAATGTAATTTAAGTAATCCCGCCATATCGATAGCGGGATCACTTATTTTTTCGGTTGAAAAGACTAATATTTTAGCACTTTTCCTGATTTTTTCAGCCATGAGCTTTATTTATTGCTTCTTCATATAAACTTTGAAGTATCCGTTTTCTTCAACGGCGCCTAAATAGGTGTGACCTTGTTTGTTGCACCATTTAGGAATATCACTTTTTGTTCCTTCGTCGGCCGAAAGTATTTCCATAATATCACCTGATTTTATGGTTCCTATTGCTTTTTTTGCTTCCAAAAGCGGACCCGGACAAGCGGTTCCACGTGCATCCACTGATTTTGCTACTACTGCGGTTTTTAATTCTTCGGTTGTCATCATGATTATTATTTTTAGTATTAATTTAATTTTTAAAAGTGCTTGGTGTTTAGTGCTTTGTGTTTAGTGCTTTGTGTTTAGTGCTTTGTGCTTTGTGCTTAGTGCTTGGTGCATAGTGCTTGGTGCATAGTGCATGGTGCTTGGTGCCTGGGGTTGTCTATATGAACATTCCATTTTTTAATGCCTTTTTCATTTTTCACGTTTTCTCCTCCCTAAACCCTAATCCCCAACACCTAACCCCTTAAATAAACAGCTGCATACTGCTTTCGTTGGCATCGCAAACAAAAGTTGCTGCACCGGCGTAACTCAGGTGAGGATAGTCAATCATTTCTTCTTTTTTGAAGCCCATAAGGCCCATTGACATTTCGCAAACCACAATTTCGATTCCCAATTCACCGGCTTGTTCAAACATCTGATCCAGGCTAAGTACATTTTGACTCTTCATCAGATGTTTTATCATTACCGGTCCCATCCCGGCCATATTCATATTTGAAAGCTTCAATTTGTCTTTTCCCTTTGGCAACATCAGTCCGAACATTTTTGAGATAAAATCTTTACCCTGGGCCTTTTTATCTTTAGCCCTGAGTGCCGAAAGAGACCAGAAGGAAAAGAATAATTTCACTTTGGTATCCATGGCAGCCGCAGCCAATGAAATAACCATAGTAGCCAGAATTTTATCCATATCGCCGGATACTACAGCTATGGATAGCTGATCCATCCGTGAATTCTCGAGGCGTGTAACCTTGCCCTGCAATGCTTCAATTTGTTCCTGAAGCTTGTTAATCTGATCTTTCTGTTCTTGTTCCATTTGTGTTTTATTTTTGTTGTCTTTACAGTTGTCTTTTCATTAAACCATACCCAAATAGGGCATTTCAAAGAATATCTTTATTAATATGTAAGCACTGAAGTTGCAGAAAGTACTTCTTCAACAACGGTTCCGGCAGCTACCAGCTTTGAGCCGGCAATTAATTCGTCTTCTTTGATAAACCGTTCTTTGATGCATGGGGAGCATAACAATAGTTCGCCACCTAATTCGATAAAAGTATCTATCAATTTTTCGAGCGGCATTAAACCCTGCGCATTCACATTCCGGGCAGCTCCTTTTTTTGCCAATAAAACAGCTGAAGCCTGCAATATCACTACAACTTTTACATCCACGGTTTGGGCTGCGGTTGCAACCACAAAAGGGAGAGTTGCCTTTTCCTGGTTTTCAGGTCCTGTAGTGCTGATGATCACTAATTTTTCCATTTCAGCCATGATTCATGTCGTTAGTTAATTAATGCAGCAAAATTACAGGCTTTGGTTCAACGGTTTCCCGAACTATGTGTGCAGTATAGCGTTTATGAGTGTGATATAGTTCACATTTAGTATCTTTGCAGAATGAATAATAATTGTAAAGCCTGTATTTTCAGATCAAAGGCTGCAGAAACTTTAAGCGAGGATAATGTAGAGCTTTTATCGTGCAATAACGTTACGGTAAATTTTAAAAAAGGGAATTCAATATTTACGCAGGGTGCGTTTTCGACAAATGTGGTTTATATACGGAGTGGATTAGCGAAAATTCATATTACAGGGCCCTACCACGAACAAATAGTGCGCATTGTTAAAGCGCCGCGTTACCTTGGCCTGCCAACAACTATTGGTGATAAAATAAACCAGTATTCGGTAACATCAATAAGCGATGTTGAAGTCTGCTTTATCGATATCAGTGTTTTCCGCCAACTACTGAAAGATACCGAGCATTTTTCATTTGAGATAATTCTTGACTTGTGTAAAGACGAACTGGAATCCATACGCAGATGTGCTAATCGCACTCAAAAACAAACACGTGGGAATATTGCTGATGTTATTTTAGATTTTGCTGACCATATTTTTGAAACCGATACATTCACCTTACCTGTTTCGCAGGCGGAACTTGCTAATCTAGTGGACACAAGCAGGGAGAGCGTAAGCCGCATATTGACTGAATTCCATAAAGACGGGATACTTAAAGTAAAAGGTAAACAAATTGAAATTATGAATAAGAAATCGTTGCTGCTGATCAGCCAGAATGGGTAATCCATATATTGAGCAGGCCGCATCAGTTGCCTGTAAAATAAGGAATACTAATACATCGTCAACTAAACTTTGCTTTCTTAGCTGGTGCAAAAAAAAATCAGGCATTGATTTTTAACAAATCAATGCCTGAAGTTTAAAGAGCATTAGCAAAAAACCAGTTCGGCCTTTTACATTCTTATCTTCTTGAACTCTTCCTTCATTCTGCTGATGTCAGTAAGCCAGTCTTCGATGTCAGTTTCGTGTTCTATTTCTTCATTTAAAATAGTAACAGCCATCTGATGTGTTGTATGGTCTTTGCCATTGGTAAAATCGGCAATTTCCTTATAGCGTTGTATGGCGCAGCGCTCTCCTTTCAGGTTTTGCTCCAGGATGACTTCGATATAATTATCTGATGGTTCGTCATACTCACAACGAGCCAGCTTAGTCCAGTTGGCCGGATTTATTACCGGGGTACCGCCAAGCTGAATGATCCTTGCCACCACCAGTAAGGCATGACCGAGTTCCTGATCAGCATGCAATAAGAGTTCGGGTTCAACCTCGCTTCTCATAGGGCCTTCCATAAGCCTTGCGCCAATCCAATATTGATAATAGGCAAGCCATTCTTCCGAGAGAGCTGCATTTAGCATTTCCAAAAGTTTGCCAACATCTACTGATGATGCCTTAATTCCTTGTTTTCCCATAATTATTGGTTTTTAGTTATTGAAACTAATAGTTATACCTATTTGATCAGTTTAGCAAAAACTTCATCTTTACTCAGTTTTTTTGTACAGAAAAACCAATCATAGCATTTCATGTCCGTTTTTTTATCCATGCGGTCTTTGGCGGAGCCACATGAGCCGGCGGGAGGTACAATAACATCATCCCCCGGGCGCCAGTCGGCCGGAGTAGCAATGTCAAAGGCATCGGCTGTCTGCATGGCTACAAGTG
The DNA here is from genome assembly GCA_038251675.1 of Chitinophagales bacterium. Lineage (GTDB taxonomy): Bacteria > Bacteroidota > Bacteroidia > Chitinophagales > Chitinophagaceae > Ginsengibacter. The sequence continues at coordinate 4,140 of JBBSBD010000417.1, forward strand.
CCCTGTATAGTTCATCGAAGTTACGACCCAAACTGAGCGGATAATATACGATAGCCCTGATAATTCCTTTAGGATCGATATAAAACACGGCCCTTACTGCTTTAGTGTTGCTTTCACCCGGCTGTATCATACCATATTTATTAGCCACTTCCATGGTAATGTCTTCAATCAGCGGAAAGTTCACTTCGACATTTTTCATTCCTTTATATTCAATTTTCTCCTTAATGGTTCGAAGCCATGCAATATGACTGTATAAACCATCCACAGATAAGCCAACAAGCTTACAGTTTGCTTTGTTAAACTTGTCCTCCATGCTTGCAAAAGTCATGAATTCAGAGGTACACACCGGTGTAAAATCAGCCGGGTGACTGAAAAG
>JBBSBD010000418.1:0-4476 GCA_038251675.1 Chitinophagales bacterium
AAGGTCAACAATATTGTGGCCACGGCCTATCGGCACCGCATAGCCCAATTTTCCTCCTATCCGCTGGTAAGATTGTAAATTAATATCTTTTCGGGGCACTCCGGCATTAAACCAAACACCCAGCCTGGCAAATCCATTACCCGCTCTTCCGTCACCGAGTGCACTAAAATCAAAGCCGGTCTCAGGATTTTGGTACTTGGCATTTAGCAATGAATATTTATTTTGCGAAAATTCAATACCGCCGCTTATTGCATACTTGTCCATGAAAAGTATTTTTCCATTTCCATTTACTGATGCAAAAATTTTTGTGAGATCGCGATCATAGTTATTAACCTGCAGGGGTAGTAACCCCTTCGCATACATGATACCAAGGTTCCAGCCCATATTTTTATAAAACGATACCGGGTGAATAAACTGCAATGCGCCGGCGAAGTTGTAGAAGCCAGCACTGAGCGATCTGCGAAAGTTCAAGTCAAGATTCAAAAGATTCTTACTGCTGCTATCAGGAGGTTTATACTTGCCGGGGATGTGGAGCAGGTCAGTAGCCGTTTGCACGTATGCGTATGTGCCGAAGCTTCGGTCGTTTACTAAACCTACAAAAGGAGACGTTGCCATAAGAAGGGGAGGAACTTCTTTATAGAAAGTGGCTTTTGCCGTCCTGGGGATTGGTAAGATATTATTACCAATATTATACAAGTCAATACGGAGATAGTAAGGATGTATAGTAACCTGTACCTGTTTTACACCGGTGCTGTCTGCAACCGGGCATGCATCAGTTGTGATATATAAAATAGAAGTTGAGCCTTTTAATCTTATCGCAAATTCCTCCTCACCTTTTATTATTTCCTCTCTCACCATTTCCTGTAAAGCGCTGAGTGTTGACGGGTCAAATGTTTGTCCAAGTCCTATCGCCTGTTCCGCATTTGATTGTAATTCTTTTGATACCCAACGGCCTACAATTTTTACCGACCTTACCGTATAATTCATATCAGCAGTGATCGTATTGCATGATGGCTGCTGGGCCTGTGTACTGCATGTTACAACCAGGCAACCCATCAAAACAAAAACCAGGAACCTGCTAATTTGAAAGATCATTATAGGGGTATAAAAAGAAATGCCACAGGCATGCACCTGTGTTCAAATCTTTAATTCGAAAAACGGAGACTACGAATTTACTGCTGCCTGAACGGCGCTATCAATCTTCTTCTTATCAGCGGAGGCAGGCGGCTTGCCCGAATCACCAAATGGTTTTACCAATGGATACACGTTATCCCTGAAAGCACGCACCTGTGCCCGTTTCATACCATTCTCGGTAATGGCTGCCACTTTTTTAATGTCATTCGGATCTCCTGCAACAAATTCAACACTTACCACTTCCACAAATTCGCCGTCTATTTTTTTATACAGGTCAAAAAGTAATTTCCAAACGGCGTCATTCTTGCTATCGCAGGCCTTTTGAATTTCTATGGTAAATTTATAGCCGGTCTCAGGGCTAAAGATCATAACACGCAATAAAAAGGGTTTGCATTTTTTACGACCCGTTGTAATTGTAGAAGCCATAACTGTATTTTTTTAACTGCCTACTCTAAACCGTTTTCGGCATCCCGGTGCAATTATTTACCTGGCCGGAATATCACAAATAGATTACGCCTGCCATATTGTTTTGAAATTAATCGATAGAAAGACTGTGCTTACCAGGCTTGCAAATTTTCTTAGGGAAGGGGTATTTAAAAAATCTTTATCAAAATAATGTATTTTTTTTTACAAAAACAGGGGAGTGAATAAAAATAACCTTCCTCGCAGGCGTTTTATTTATTAAACAATTTATAGAAAGCGCTATCCCTTTTGAAAATTGATGTTTCTACATTATGTGTTGAGTATTGAAATATATACACCATCATTTTAATGACCCACCGCCGTCCGACCGTCGGTACTGATGGCTCGTTCAGGTTGGTACCAAATGTCAGACCGGCAATGAGGGTGTATGTCGCTTTGTTGCTTTTTGAGCAGAATGAATTTGAAAACCCCCTACAAACACTCTTCAACACACAACATTCAAGTATAAAGCGCTTAACGCAATTACATTGATCAATCTTCGTATAACATTCGGCAGGTTTCTAACTACTGCACCACGGCCTTTGCAGTAAACATACCACGGTAGTATTTTCGATACCCATATCCTAAAAGTATATTAGGTACAAATAACAGCACACCCATCAACCAACCGGATGGTACCAGGATGGTATGAAATAACAAGACATTTAAACTAATGGGAAAAACCACAATGGCAAAAAAAGGAGCATAACGGTTAAGCAACAACGATAGCCCGCCGGTAATTTGTATCACCTTCATCATGGGGTAGATATAACCTACACCCTTGAGCCCGGCAACCAAGGCACCTGTTGCACCTGTATGCAATGGCTGGTAGGGAATAAAATGCAGGAAGTAATCAAGGCCGAATACCAGGTACAGGAAACCGAGTATAAGCCGGGAAATTAAAACGGTAATCTTCATGAAGGATTTTATTACAAATATTAATTGTCCGGAATTGAACGATTAAAATTACGATTCCTTAAGACGTGAGCATCCATAAAGGTGACAATCATAAATACACCATTATTAAAAAATCATCGCCATCCAACGTGTGGTAATGACGGCTAACCCCTGAAAGTGATTTTAAATCAAAAGTTTCGGTACTGAAAATTCCTTTGAGAGCTCAAAAATTGGAAAACACATTTTTAAATGAGCAATAGAAAACAACAGTTTAATTCTGTGCTAATGATGTTAACGTCAACTGATAATTTATAACCGCCACTTGCTATTTCATATTTGCAGAGAAACACGACTTATGTATTTTACTTCCCAAAAAATAGCATGAAAAAAAACATACTTTTTACATCTATACTTCTTTCTTGTGTATTTCTCTGCCATGCACAGGATCTTGTGGAGGTAAAAGAAACCAACACCGTCCCGGGTGGCAATGGTTACCCAAACAATATTACCGCCTGCAATGGGAAGTTATTTTTTGTTGCTAATGATAATACCGGTTACACCAGCCTTTGGGTAACTGGAGGAACTGATGTTACCACGCTGCAGCTCGGTCCTGCCACACCGGTTCTCAGCAGTGTTAGAAACCTGGTTTCTTATAATAACAAATTATACTTTCAGTGCGATGACGGTATTAACGGCCCGGAAGTGTGGACAAGCGATGGAACTGTTGGGGGAACTGTACTTTTTAAGGATGTTTATCCCGGCAGTAACGGCTCGTACCCACAGAGCTTTACGGTGGCTAATAATAAACTCTTTTTTTATACATACGATATCGGGGGGCTAAAAAAACTTTTTGTAACCGACGGAACTGCTGCCGGCACTATATTGCTCAAAACAGGCATACAGGATTTTAATGGCTATACATCTTTTGCAATTCTTAATAATAATATTTACTTCATCGGTGATGATGGAACAGGCTCAGGATATGGCTTATGGAAAAGCGACGGTACTCCCGGCGGAACATCATTTATAAGTAAAGACTTAATACCTGGTGTATCCGGAGGCAACTATGCCGTATTGAACAATAAACTTTATTTCAGTGGATTTGATTATACCAATGGCAGCGAGCTGTGGGTGACTGACGGCAGTAATGCAGGCACCCATATTGTAATGAATTTAGCCCCGGATGCTGGTGGCATACTATACAGTGGATCTCCTCAAAATTTGGTAGTATATAACGGTAAGATCTATTTTACCGTAAACGACCAGGTACATGGCAACGAATTATTTGTAAGCGATGGTATAACCATACAATTGGTAAAAGATGTATTGCCAGGTACTAATAGCAGCCAGCCCGTGCCTATAGTTTTTAACGGCCTCTTGTATATAATATATGGTCAATTATTTGAATTATGGAAAAGTGATGGTACCGCTGCGGGCACCCAGCTGGTAAAGTCAATTGCACCTTATTCAAAATTTGCAGGTATATGGAACAGTAAATTATACATGACCAATAATCTCGATTATTCTGTATGGGAAAGTGATGGGACTGCTGCGGGTACAGGCCTTATAAAAGTCCAAAATACTAACAATCAAATATACAGTTATGGTTCTGATCAAATGTTCACAGGGTTTAACGGTGATCTCTATTTTTCAGGACAATGTGGTGGCATAACCGGCGGGTACGAGTTAGTTAAACTTACTTTAGGAGGCGCTGCGGTAACTTCTTTTACTTTTACGGGATCAGGTAACTGGAGCAACCCGGCTAACTGGGCCGGCGGCATGGTACCCCCGTCCACGTTACCATCCGGCTACAGCGTTATTATAAATGGGAATTGTATTCTTGATGTTGCTGTTGTGTTTCAAAGTGGTGCGTCACTTACCGTCAATGCCGGGAAAAGCCTTTTAATATTAGGCTCTCTCACTGCATTATAAAACATCTGCTAAAAAAATATTTTTTATTTCATCCCTTAGCGCTTTGTCAAA
>JBBSBD010000419.1:0-4472 GCA_038251675.1 Chitinophagales bacterium
ACGGTTTGAAGCACCGCAAAAACCAAAGCCATGGACGGGAGTGCGCAGTTCTATGTCGTATGGGCCGGTTGCACCTTTAATGGATCCCACGACTTCTGTGCAGGACGAAAGTGAGTTCGTGTATCACCACGACTGGGGCTATACAAACGAAAATTGCCTGCGTATAAATGTATGGACACCAGGTATTGATGACGGCAAAAAAAGACCCGTAATGTTTTGGATACATGGTGGTGGATTCACCGCGGGATCATCACAGGAATTACCCTCTTACGATGGTGAAAGCCTTGCAAAAACAGGAGATGTGGTGGTAGTATCTATTAATCATCGCCTGAACATTCTTGGCTTTTTAGACCTCTCTGCTTATGGAGATAAATACAAGCATTCTGCTAATGCAAGTATGCTCGACATTGTTGCAGCGCTGCAATGGGTTAAAACCAATATTGCAAACTTTGGAGGAGACCCTGGCAACGTAACCGTTTTTGGCCAGTCTGGTGGTGGCGCCAAAGTAAATACGTTAATGGCAATGCCTTCTGCAAAAAGCCTTTTTCAAAAAGCGATTAATGAAAGCGGATCTTTTAGAGCCGACGTGCTGGAAAAAGCCACAACACAGGCAATTGCCGCCGAAGTATTAAATGCTTTAAATCTCCAGCCAGGCCAGGTTGACAGCCTGCAAAAAATCTCCTTCCAGCAGTTAAGTGATGCCGGCAAAAAAGCATTAAGCACCATTGCTGCGAAAATGAAAGCAGAAGGCAAAACAGTTTCAGGTTTTGGATTAAGCTGGGGGCCGGGCGTGGATGGTGAGGATATTCCTTACCAGGTTTTTTCTAAAGAAGCATTTGAGCTATCCAAAGATGTTCCGTTATTAATTGGTACGGTAAAGAATGAGTTTATGCCTTCTTTATTTTCCGGCATGAGCAATGCGACAATGGACCAGGTAATGGCATACATAAAAAAGCAACAGGGCGATAAAGCAGATGCCTATATTGCTGCGGTAAAGAAAGCCTATCCTGGTGATACAAAACCGACTGACCTTATGGATGTAGATGCATTGTTCCGCCCGGGTGCGGTATCGCAGGCTAAAGAAAAATCGGCCCTGGGTGCAGCGCCCGTTTACATGTACCTCTTTACGTGGCAATCGCCTGTAATGGATGGAAAATATAAAGCGGTGCATTGTATGGAGCTGCCGTTTGTATTCAACAATATTGCACGCTGCGAAGAAATGACCGGGGGCCAAAAAGATGCATACGTGCTCGCCGGCAAGATGAGCCAGGCATGGATAAATTTTGCCCGCAGCGGAAATCCAAATGCTAAAGGCTTACCCAACTGGCCTGCATTCAATGCAGCAGGCACGGCCACTATGCATTTTGATAAGGCATGTGTGGTTAAACCTCAACTGGATAAAGAATTATTTGATTTGCTGGGGAAATAAGGGAAGGGGTTGTACTTTCATTTCTTAAATTTAGCAAGAGTGCTATCAACCAAATATTCTATTTCCAAAAAGTTGTTGGCAAGCTCTAAAATTTCATCTTGAAAACTTTTCTCGTTTAATGATATCCAGCCTTCCATTAAAGTTAGTGGCCCAAACTTTACACTTACATTTTGCCACTTATTTTCGAAAGGCTTAAAGCTTGCTCTGAATGCATCGGCAAATTTTCTGCTTTCTATGGAATACCCTGTTAGCTTTCTCAGTTTCAGTGCATGTATATTGTAGAATATCTTTTGTTCTTCTATTGCTGAATCGTTTATCCATATAGAAAAGAAAATTCTTGATTCAGCAGTTAACGAATCCTGAAACAGAGTGGTCCATGATTTTTTATAAAGTTTCAAAAAAGCTGAATTTAAAACAATGCCCGTTGCAACTTCAATTTGCTTTTTATGAAGAAGTTTTTTATCGAGCCGGCCAGTGGCTTTTTTAAATTCGTCTGTATATTTTTTAAAATCCATTTTTTGAAATATTGATGTGGGTTACTTTTACTTTTTTTGCTTCAATTGAAAAACATTTCCCTCCGGGTCTTCACCATCACAAAGCCAATAATCATAGCTATCAAATGTTTTTATTTCTTTCATAATTACTTTTTGATTCACCAGTTGTTCCCTTACTTTATTGATATCTTCATCAACTTCAAAAACAATTTTAGTATTGTTATCAAATTTGAACTGCCCTTTACTCTTATCCAAATATTGATCGCCAATTTTGTGAAGACCAATTTTGCTATTGCCTGCTTTTAATAATAACCATTCCGATTGTGATTCTTCAAGAATATCAAGTTGTAAAATGTCAACGTAAAAAGATTTGAGCTTGTCAACATTTTGAACAAAAATTATTATCGTATCTACATTTAGTTTCATAGCCGGGAAGTCTTTGACTACAAGTTATATGGTTTTCGCATAATTAAGTGGAAGCCTCCGTCGATTAATTATCAGCAAAAGATCATTAAGCAAAAATATATAAACACAAATAGAAGAAAGCGCTCTCACCACAATGCCTTACCCGCGTAATAGTCCAAAATCTTTGACCTCAACACAAAATCATATTTTGAAATGATAAGATTGGTGTTGGTTCTGTCGAGATTATTTTTGGCGATGAGGTAATCCACCGATGTAATGTCTCCTGCATTGAATCGTACTTCCGCCGCCCGGAAAGATTGCTGAAAAGAGTTTACCTGCTCAAGAAGGATTTTATATTTGTCTGATGTAGAAGTGAAATTTACATACGCCTGCTCGATAGATTGCTGCAACTGGGTTTTTGTATTTTGCTCAATAAGCTCATTGTTTTTAAACTCAATTTTCGCAAGCTTTACACGACTCCTCACCTGGCTGCCGTTGAATATGGGAACGGTCAAACCAAGATTGAACGACGTGAATTTATTATTCTTAAGCTGGTCGCCATAGTTTATTTTTTTTGTATCAAAATTATCCTGCTTTGTAATTACAGGCACCTGCGAACCGCTCACTACCACATAATCATTGGACGGAACAAACGTACTATTTATAAAGGTCGATTGCGTAGCAACACTTGAATAATTTGTATTTATATTGCCGCCGAAATAAAGCGTTGGAAACAATTCTCCCTTTAAGGAACGAATATTTCTGTCGGCGCTTTCGGTACGCAGGTGCACCGCTTTTATTTGAGCAAACTGCTGCAGAGCGGTTTGGTATATCTTATCAGGTTCAGCATCATAAGCAATGTTGAACGATTCCATAGGCATTCTTTCCAACTCCATACTCTTGTTGTAGGGAACGTTTAGTAACTGCGAAAGGATAAGCTTTGCGGTTGCCACAGAAGCCTGGTTATCTACAATGGCAATCTGGTCATTAGCAAACTGGCCTTTAAGATCATAATATTGTGACGGCGGAATTGCTCCTGCATCATTTAATAAGCCCAGGCGTTCCACCTGCTTTTGAGTAACTTCTGAAAGGCTGCGTGAAGTTGCCAGTATATCTTCTGCGCTGAGTACTCCCAGGTATGCAAGAATGATGTTTATAGTAAGATTGTCTTTTGCTTGCTGCAATTCCTGCTGTGATGCTTCGTATCCCAGCCGGTTTGATTTTATCCTGTTTTGCAAAGACGAGCCATTAAATAATAAAACATTACTGCTGGCTGAATAACTTGCGTAATTCACATTTTGATTGATGAATGCGTTAGTGAAAGGGTCAATACTTCTTCCATTGTTTGTACCATGGTTCGCCGAGCCATTCAGGTTTGGCAGCATACTCAATCGCGATTGCTTTAGCGTAATATCTTCTCTTTGCATTTGCAGGTCCGATTGATTTACAATGAGATTATTTGCAATGCCGGTTTCAATCGCCTGCTTCAGGGTTAGTTTATCCTGGGCCTGCGCTGCGAATGCAACCACAACAAAAAATATATTTAAAAAAAACGTTTTCATAATTCTTGATACTTGATTCTTGATACTTACTACTTGATTCTTGATACTTGATTCTTGATACCCGATACTTCCCTCCTCAGGATTCCTTTTCAATTCTTCCATCGAGCAGGTGAATAATTCTTGAGCCATACGCTGCGTTTTTTTCCGAGTGTGTAACCTGCACTATTGTTACACCTTCGCTGTTTAATTCTTTAAAAATATCCATGATCTCCTCCCCTTGCTTTGAATTCAAATTACCCGTTGGCTCATCAGCGAGGATCAATTTTGGTTTTACAATTAAAGCTCTTGCTATACCTACAAGCTGTTGCTGGCCACCGGAAAGATTGGTTGGAAAAAGATCTTTTTTACCCACAATCTGGAAACGGTCAAGTATGTCTGCGACCATCGCTTTTCGCTCAGCAGATTTTATATTCTGGTATATGAGTGGCGTCTCAATATTTTCATAAACTGTTAATTCATCAATTAAATGATATGCCTGGAAAACAAAGCCAATATGGGTTTTGTAAATCTCAGATCTTTGTTTTTCTTTAAGTTTTAATACATCCTGGTCCATGAAAATATATTCTCCCTCGTTAGCATCAT
>JBBSBD010000420.1:0-4469 GCA_038251675.1 Chitinophagales bacterium
AAAAATAGTTATCAAGACTTACAAAAGCATCTTTTAAATTCATCTTTTAAACAGTTTGCTTTTTACAATTTTGCCCTCTCTTTTGGCAAGATAATAAAGTGTTATTCCGATAAATAATAGAAAAGATGCAGTAAAAATTGAACCTTCAATTCCAACTGCACCACCTGTTAATAGTTCTGGTCCATTGAATTTTGATTGAATGATACTGCCCATATCATTTAGCCCTGTGAGATTAGAGCCATAAAAAGGCTGAGCAAAATTCCAACCTAAATGGAAGAAAAAAGGCAGCCAAATTCTTTTAGTATATATAAAAATCATTGCCATGGTAAACCCCCAAATCATATATAAAAAAAGGCTAAATAAGTTGGAGTTGGGGTTGAAAATGTGTTGTAATTCTACCAGCATTCCAATTACAATGGCTATGTTAGTACCTAACCAATTTTCACACACCCGTACTATTAATCCTCTATGAAATAAGTCTTCAACTAACGCAGCAATTATTAATACCGTGAAAAACTTTATAGAGTAGTGAGTTGTTGAAATACTTATAGCCTGATAATACCCTAATAAGTATAATATGAAAATAGATAATGAAATTGTCAAAAACCCGAAGATAAACCCTCCAAACATTTCTTTGGGTAAATATTTAATAGATAGTTCTGTTATTTTTCTCTTATCATATAGACGAAATAAATAGTAATAGCTAACTAATAATACTATAGATGAAACACAATGAATAATAGGGTCAGCAATACTTTTATCTTGAATAATACTATAAAAAAATGGTTTTAGTACAAAGTTTTGAATTACTACAAATAGTGAAAAGCAAACGCTAATTCCTATAATAATTTTAGTAACTGGAAAATACAGTACTCTTTTGACTGATGCATTCATTGTTTTTTTGATTTATTGTATTCAAAGTTTTTGCAAATAAAAGTATTTATTACCTTTATGGCAAGTACATACAATAAAGTAGCCTACATACTAAAATTATAGTATTGTTGATTATCAATATTTTAAATTTATAAATAAATGAAGAATAAAACTAAAAAGGCACATTGTGCAGTTGATTATGCTTTCCAACGGATAGGTGGAAAGTATAAGGGGCGAATTTTATGGATATTAAGAGATGGTTTTTTGAGATACGGAGAATTAAACCGGGCTGTGGTGGGTATTACACCAAAAATGCTTACCCAAACGCTAAAAGAATTGGAAGCTGATGAACTAATTACAAGAAAAGTTTATTTAGAAGTTCCACCGAAAGTTGAATATTCACTTACCGATACAGGGAAAGAATTAATTCCGTTTATTAGCCAAATGAGAAGTTGGGGTGAAAAGCAAATGTCGACAAATTGAAACTTACAATTCGTAGGGTGTTGCAATATGCTTGCCACCAACTCGGACATTTACGAGAGTATATATAAAAACCTTCGCAAATACGCCCGAAATGGCATTATTTACGAAGGCTACTTTTCTAACTTGAACATAGCAGCCATCTATTTTACCAGAAAAATCCAATACATCCACATAACAAAACTTAATAACAATGCAGCCCATGGGTTTACAAAAGCTACAAGCATGATGATGAAGTTGCGGGCGGATTCAATATTTTCATACTTTGTTATTTGTTTAATCTCTTCATCTCCAATTCAATTCAATTCAATACAATAATGAATTTTTTCTCGCCTCCTAAAATGGAATCACTAAAAATGCAACCTGTTATCTCGACCAGCGGTAGATATGTTGCTTTCCGCCTATTTTAGTTTTGTGTGTATTTGCAGCCAGGAAAAAATTTCTTGAAATCTGGGTAAACTTGCTGCTATAACTATCTTGAGAACGGCTCTGAATTATTTTTTGGAAAGGGAACTAAAGCATATGCATGTGAAAATGTAACGCAGAAATATTATTTGAACCCTATTTTTTTAGGCGTATGTATTTTTCTATATTTATCCTGTTTACCCCAATGCTATCAATTTTCTCCAGGCCTTTTTGAACCAGGGTATCTCCATTTATTGTAATGATAAACTCAAATGAATTCCCTTCCCATTCCCTGTCGCTGCAATATTCCAGGTGTTCAGTGTACGAGCTGTCTTTTAGAGAATAACTTCCGCCTCCTGAAGAATAAGCAGCAGCGGAATCTTTTCCTTTAGCCAGGTCATGGCTTAGAAAAGCGAAATGAGTATCGTTGATGATCTTGATAAATTCCTTGTCTCTTGTATAGTCTGTAATAGTACTATCGTTTTTTTCGATGGTAGTTCCTGAAAGTAGTTTCCAGGTCCCTGCTAATGGAATAGCAGTTTTGGTTGTTACTTTATTGCCGGGTGCTGTGCTGCAATTGGCGCAGATTATTGAAAGTAGTATAAAACTAATGCACGTTCTCATTTGCAAATTTTAATAGTTTAGGTAATGAATTCCCTCCGCAAGATATGAATATCATCATATAAGATTATCTGTGTCAATGCAAATTATCCACCTTATAAATTTCGAATCACTTTACACGGATTGCCTACGGCCACAACGTTTGCGGGAATGTTTTTTACAAGTATACCTGCGCCAATAATAGTTTTCGCCCCAATGGTAACACCAGCGCAAATGATGCCAGTTCGAGGCCTTTTATTCTTTAGGCGGCAATTACCGGATGATGTAGAGGAAGTTGCGAAATAATTAATCAACCACTATTTTTTTAAGGATATATCCCTTAAGTTGATAATTTGTAAAAACAGTCTGTGCCGATAAAGCGACCTTAACCCATGGAAGAAGCTCTTCTTTTGTAATATTTTGAATAGCCATTGCTTGCCCGCAGGCAATGAATTTTACTCCTGCGGCTAAAAGTTCATTGTATAAAACAATGTTTGGATTATCTACTTTGAATTTTTGCTTATAAACTTCGTTGTTGTAAAACGACTTTAATATCGGGCCATGCGCAACTACAATTAAGTCTATGTTCTTTTTTGGAATACCGGCTGCAATATGAATATTCAGTAACCGGCCAACCTCAGCCATTGCTGCATTGATCTCATTTACTGAATCGCCAATTCCGGTAGTTACTTCCATCATTAATTTGTACTGCTGATTTACGTCCGGCTTTTCATCGGGATTATCTACCGGTATCACTCCACTCCATTTGCTGCTTTTTATAAGGGGGTAAATTGCTTTTGCAAAAATTGCTTTTTCCACGGAATCTCTAAAGTTCTTTGATTTTATTTTTGCGATGCTGTCGATTAAATGTGTGCTGTCGGGGACGGGTGGTTGCGATTTGGCAATAAGAGAAAACGAGAATGATAAAAAGACAAAAATTAATAGCTTCATTTTTTTAAGTAAATATGCTATTTAAAATTTAAATCCGGGAAAAATTTCAAAAAAATAATCCGGTTAGGGTTCGGATAAGAATTACTTGCAAAGCTGAATACCGGGAACCGGCCGCTACTGAAACTGGGAAATGAAACGATGGTAGAGACTATACAAGAGGAATTCCTGGGGAAGATGATTGCTATTGAAAGCGGTGTAAGCTTCGATGGCATTTGCAGGAATTGATTTCGCAGCGGTATCATCTTTCTCTCTGAGAGTCGTTGAAACCGTATTCGTCTTTAAGACAATAATAAAAAAAACAGCTACTAAAGTTAACGGCCTCTTGTAATTATATCTTTTGTGCAACATCTTTTCTCTTTTTCGGTTGGTAAAACTAATAAGGGTTACCAATGATTTTTGTCTTCAAACAGACAAAAGACCTTATTCAACGTTTGTTTTTAAGGTTTTATTAAATCAACATACATTCTCCACATTCCTTTTAACTCTTCTTTAAATTTTGGATATTCCACTCGTGTCTTGCTATGATACTTAAACCCTGCTTTTTCATAAAATGCAATAGCACCTGCATTCGTATCTATAACACCAAGCCAAAATATTTCCTTGTTATTTATTTCAGCAATTTCAAATGCACGGCTTAGTAATCTCCCGCCTATTTTCATTCCCTTAAATTGTGGCAGAATGTAAAATTTTTCTAGTTCGATGCCCGCCTCTTTTTTTAATCCCGGGAGGTTAGATGATAGGTTCAGTTTCATAAAGGGTACAGGCTCTTGTTCTATGTGGGCCACGTGATATTGGATTTCCGCGCAATTTAGCTCTTTTTTCAAGACATTAACTCCAAATACATTCGCCAGGTAGTTTTCTTATCCGCCGGGTTCCCAATGATGACAAAAGTTTTGGCTATAGGCCTTACAACATATTGTGTGAAGGCGTTCCAAATCCTGAATTTTCATCAGCCGGGTTTCAATGCTTGCAGCCATATCTTAAAAGTTGGCAAAAGTATTACGAAAATCATTTAGATGAAAGTGCTTTCCCTGAATTTTTTGAGAATGAAATGCATAATAAAACTGGTATTTTAGGATACCATGAAAGTCGAATCGGGAGAGGTTTTAATTCAAAATAATATCCCGCTATTGATAATGATTATCACTGTTTTCATGAGC
>JBBSBD010000421.1:0-4457 GCA_038251675.1 Chitinophagales bacterium
CTCTGGCGTAGGCCTGCAGGTGGTAACGCAGGATATGAATAAGGATAATCTGCGTGATATTGTTGCGAGCAATAAAAAGGGTGTTTATATTTTTGAACGAATTAAATGATTTATGAACTAATATAGTTATGTCAATGTGTGCAGCTTTCCTTGTAAGATACGCCGCTACTGCCTGTTGTTCTTTTCTATTTCATTACACTTTTCTTTTTCCAAGGTTGGATTTTGAAAGAACCGCATGTCCCGTGTATTTTTCTGCACGGCAATAGCGCTGAACATGCTTAATACAAATGACATTGCATAAAAACCTTTCTCGCTTTTTTCAAGGTCAGCGTTCCAGAGACCTACAGTTAGCAGGATGATAGAAAGAATGGTGGCAAACCAGGCAATACCATAATACAGGTTAGTGACGGGAATATTTTCCAACTGATCACGCACGGCTTTTTGCACGGAGATAGCAGCAAATAGCCCGAACATGAGAACGGTAAAGTAATAACCTTTTTCATTTAGAGCCATAGCTGCGTTCCACAAGCCGGTAATAAATGCTGTGATGCCAATAATTAAAGCAGTCCATGAGGCGCCTATAAATGCTGCGGAAGGTTGATGTGAAATTTTTGTTTCCATAATAGCTTTTTTTACGAACCAAAAATATCCTTTGGCTTCCATGATTTTTTTGATCTAAGTCAAAAACAATCGTTGTAATTGTTAAAGGCTCTTGCGGATGCGGCTGAGCGTTTCCTGGCTGAGGCCAAGGTAAGAAGCGATTTGACCAAGCGCTACACGCTCAATAATATGTGGTGCCTGTTGGATGAGGTTCGCATATCGTTCTTTGGCCGAAGTAAATTGCGAATTCACGTAACGCTCCTCCAGGCGCAGGTAATATGTTTCATAAGCAATTCTCAGCAGACGTTCTACATCCGGAAATGCATTGAGCAGTTTATCAAGTTCTTCGCGGGTAATAGACCACAATACACTTCCTTCAAGCAATTGAATATTTTCAACTGCTGGTTTCCCCGTAATAAAGCTGTGAAAAGAAGTAACGAAATCGTTTTCAAAAGCAAACCAATGAGTCACTTCTCTATCTTCAAGATGGTAGAAACCGCGCAACGCTCCATGCTCTACAAAGTACAACCGGCGACATATTTGCCCTTGCGTTACCAGCATATCATACTTAGCAAAAACATGCTGTTGAAAGGAATGCTCCAATGCTTCCTTTGCCTCTGGCTGCAGGCAATGATATGTGCTGATATGTTCGAGAAGCCGTTCGATACAAAAGAAATATAATAACTAAATTAAGCAAAGAAAGCATCAAAGGGTTGCTTTGTGTAACTGTGAAAACTTTTTAGCACGGAGTTGTTCTGCCAGGTATAGGCCGTTAAAGGGTGAATGATTCGGTGGAAATCATTCACGGATTTTGGCAGTATCAAAATGTATTACATTTGGAACAAAAAAACTGCACCGAAAAAATAGATATTATAGAAACATTCGCAGAATCAGAAACCTGCTTCATGTAAATAATATTGCAACACCTTGGTAAAACTAACCGATTTTTTAAATAAGATGCTGAACAGAAACGCAAGTAACGTTCAGGTTTACATGCTAATGCTGCAGAACATGAGAAAACTTTATTCAATACTTTTTGTGCTTCTTTTTATACAACCAGGTTATGGCCAGGATAACCCGTACGACAGCCTTGAACACCGGCTTGCCTCAGAAAAAACAGATAGCAATAAACTCACCTTGCTAAAACAATTGACAGACGCAGCCTTTGAATCGGATATGGAAAGAGCTTTGGTATATGCAAAACGTGGTGTACAACTCTCTGATAAGATTGACGATAAAAACTGGCAACCTCAATTTTATGAAATGGCGGGAAGAATGCATGCAAACCTTTTACAATTAGATTCCGCAACCATCTTTTTTAATAAAGCGATGGTGGGGTATAAAGCCGTTGATAATAAGAGAGGCCTGGCAACCACTTACTTTAAGATCGGTTGGGTGTATAAAAAGCAAGGAGCTATTGACAAGGCCATGGCGGCGGATTTGAGCGCATCCCGCCTAATGGAAACTTTGGACGATAAGCAAGGGATGGCCGGCGCTTATGAAAGAATTTCGGATGACCTTACCCGTCAGGGCAGGCTTACCGAAGCCAAGGATTATGCAAAAAAGGCAATTGCTATTTGCGAGCAAAATAATCTAAAGGATGAACTGATATATGCTTTAACCACCGGGGGTGATGTGGAAATTGCAGGAGGAAATAATAAGCAGGCGCTTGATTACTTTAGTCGTGCTTTGGAACTTGCCCGTGCACAAAAATTTTCAGAAATATCCATAGCAGATTTTCTTAATAACCGCGGCAATGCATTAAAGCGTTTAGGCCGCTACACGGAAGCGCTTAAGGATTATGAAACTTGCCTGGCCACTGCAAAGAAAACCAATTACCCAAACGCCATTGCTGCCAGTATAGCCAACCTCGGCGAAGTGAACCTGCTGATGGGAAATTATAAAGAAGCGCTGGGCTATCAATTGGAAACTGTTCGCCTGCAGGAAGAAAATAAAGACGCTTCCAATCTCACAGAAAACTATCTTCATGTAAGCACTATTTATGAACACCTCGGCGACTATAAATCTTCACTGGCTTACCATAAAAAAGCATTGATCGTAAGGGATAGTATTGCATCTGTAGAAAGCGATGCTGCCATGTCGAAGATGCTCACCCAATATGAAACTAAAAAGAAAGAAGCAACCATTGCATCACAGCAAATGGAAATCTCTCAACAGAGGAAAGTGCAATGGCTTGGTGCAGGTGTTGTTATTTTGCTCTGCGGACTTTTGGTTTTCGCTTTCATAAGTTATCGCAACAGAACTATAAGCAACAGGTTGCTTGCGATAAAAAATGCAGAGAATGAATTGCTGCTGAAAGAAATCCATCATCGCGTTAAGAATAATCTCGAAGTGGTAAGCGGATTGCTTGCTCTGCAATCAGCACAAATTGATGACCCGAATACCAAAGATGCTATGCAGGAAAGCCAAAACAGGGTACAATCTATTGGCATTGTGCACCAGAAACTTTACCAGGGAACGACGCCCGGCTCCGTGGAAATGAAAGATTATTTTTTGAATCTTAGTGAGAGCATATTGGATTCATTTGGCGCAGATAAAAGAGTAACCATTGAATGTGCTATGGAAAAACTGGACGTAGATATTGATACCGCTGTGCCTCTCGGGCTTATTGTAAATGAGTTGCTCACTAATACATTGAAATATGCTTTTCCTGGGGGCAGCAATGGCAAAGTTTTTATAAAGCTTGAAAAAAGAAAAGACAATGTCCTTCATCTTGAAGTATCTGATAATGGAATAGGTAAATCAGGGGTTACAAAAGGAACCGGCTTTGGCGGTCAACTTATATCGTTGCTGACTCAGCAGTTGAGCGGTTCCATGAAAGAAGAAATCAAAAACGGCACCCACATTTTCTTCGACTTTAAGATGGACAAGGTTGCTTAAAATTTATCAAATTCAAATTGTATTTGCCGGTAACAATTTTATAGATACAGCTCCATTTTTATATCGGCTGTTTCGAAAGGTGCATCGGTTACTTCCACATGTTTAAAACCAAATTTTTCATAAAGACGTATAGCTGTTTGTAAGTTACTGTTAGAGAACAAAATTAGTTTCGAAGCCTTTACATCTTTCGCTTTGGAAATGCATTTTTCCAAAAGCATATCGCCATATTTTTTGCCGCGATGTTCCGGTGCTACGGCCATTTTAATAAGTTCATATTCCTGGTCGTTCATTTTAAAAAGGCCTGCGCTGCCAATAGCGGCATCCTCTTCCACAAGCATAAATAAGAAACCTCCTCGGTCAATTACATTCTCCCGGGGATGGTGAAGGATCTCAAGATCATGCGATTCTACAAGATTAAACTTCTCCAGCCATTCCAGGTTCAGTCGCTGAAAGTCGCTTATGTATTTATCTTCATAGTCAATAATAGTGGCCATATAAAATGTATGTAACCGAAAGATAAGAAAATCAAATGCAAACAAATTTTCTGAAGGATTGTTTTGTTTATGGTATGCAATTGTGTTGAGATGGACAGGACTAATGGCAGAGGTCTCTTATATGCTGGAATTGTATGTTTCTTAGCTGGCAACAAAATCCCAATTGAAAGACTGCGGATGAATTTATCTACAAAAGATGAATAATGAAAGTCAGACAGGACTGCTGATGGCAGGATTACTGAAGCTGAGGATTTGTAGCTCAGCTAACATAAGAGATCAACAATAGGCCTACCTCGACCCTTCGGGGTTCCTACAAAGGCGACCTCACCGAACACACTATGTGCATGACAAACTCTTATTTGTTGTACGATATTTTTCTTTGAGGTCGTCTGTCAAATAAAAAAGAGGGAAAGATTAATCGCTAGTTTCAGGTTAGAAGGAAGCAACTAAATAGCCCTCAAG
>JBBSBD010000422.1:0-4439 GCA_038251675.1 Chitinophagales bacterium
AATGACAAATGAAAACATTTTTATCAGGCCTCATGTGATAGTTCTATTACATAATTAACTATTAAATCTTTATTTTCTTTAGAACTGAGTAGGGGCAGCCATTGATGAATAGTAGCCGTAAAAAAATAAATTCTGTCAATTTCGAAATAAGATTTTTTCTGCACTTGCATAGTGCAAACTACTATTCTCACTTAAGATCAAAAAATGCTTGTTTCGTGTACCACGAACTAAGGCGTAGGGCAGGGGATAAATTAAATGTTCTGTGTTACACCTGTCCGCTGTGGCGGAAACAGCAGGACAAGCAGAACTTTTATAATATAAACATACTACGTATAGCAAGGGGAAACATCAGAACAGCCAATTTTTATAATGTAAACATTCTGCGGGTAGCGAGGGGGTCTCACAGTTGCAAGCAAACCTTAAAAACGTTTTTCGTTTCATCATCACGCGGCTGTGGTTGATTTAAATTCAAAGGATATATGTGTACCATTAACGTTGTCTTCCTTCATAATGCCACCCAATTGCTGTGTAAGGAGGGAAATGAGCTGCCCGCCGAAGCCGGTGCCCGCTATCTTGTCGCTTTTGCCCACGCCATTATCAGATACCAGCATTTGTAAATTACCGTTGCCTGCCTGCTCTAATTTTATCTGCACTTTTCCGCTTCTGCCTTCGGGGAATGCATATTTAATCGTGTTGGTAAGCAGTTCGTTTACAATTAGGCCAAGCGGTACCGCTGTATCTATATCTACATCCAATTTACTCATGGCGCATTCCACCTGCACCCTTTTGTGGGCGTCAAAGGAATCAAGTACGCTTTCGCTGAGGTTGATGAAATAATCTTTCATTTCAATGGCGCCCAGGTTTTCACCCTGGTATAATTTCTGGTGAACAATGCCGATTGAGTGAACACGGTTCTGGCTGGCCAGCATGGCCTCTTTCGTATTGGCATCATCAATTTGATTGCTTTGCAAAGCAAGGAGGCTACTAACCACTTCAAGATTATTTTTTACCCGGTGATGAATTTCTTTCAGCAATAATTCATTTTCTGCATTCCTGGCAACAAGCGATGCCTGCGTTTTATTGAGTGCGGAAACTGTATTTTCTATTTTTTCATTTTTGTCTTGTAAAGCCAGGTTTGTTTTTTGTTTGTTACGATTGTTGCGATAAAGAACAAATGAAATAACAAGTGCGCTTACAAACAAAGCCACCGCTGTATTAAAACGCAACTGGTTTTTAGCATATACCTCCGCTAAGTTCAAATCCTCAATTCGCTGCTTTTCTTTTATTTCTAATTGTTTAACCTGTTTGGCTTTTTCAATATTTGTGATGGTATCCTTTGCATCGGTTGAAATTTTTAAAAAGTTATAGGCTTTTGCCGGATCCGTTTTTTCAAAAAGCTGCGATAACAGGAGGGACGAATTCATGATGACAAGATAATTTTTGAATTTGTTTGCTCCTGCCAGGGTCACACTTGCATATTTTTGGGCTGAGTCTGGTTTATGCTGATTAAAATAAATCTGAGACAATTCATTTTCTACCTCATTTTCAAAAAAACCTTCAGTCCCGTTTGCAGTATTTAAAATCTGTTTACAATAATTTACCGCTTCATCATATTTTCCCAGTTTGCTGTTAATCCGGGCCAGTATCAGCATAGGATAACTTTCCTGGAACGGGAAATAACGTTTTGAAAAGTCCAGTGTTTCCGTGGCGAAATGTAAGGAAGAATCCAGGTTGTTTAGTCTTTCATGTTCCTGTGCTAACAAGAACATGGCACTCCATTGAGTAAAGTTATCTGACTGTTTAATTTTTGGGTGATAGTACGATCTTTGCGCCCACTTTAATGACTCTTTATCATCCCCTGATTTTTGGTAAAGTAAGCCCATCATATTTATTCCAAATATTTCTCTCACAGGGGCATATTTTTTACTAAGGTCAATTACTTCATACGCCGCACTAAAGCCTTTTTCAAATGAAGAAGTAATAGCATAGGAAAAAGAAAGTGCTTCTAAACATTCCAGTTGTCCTATCGGAAATTTTATTTTTTTAGCTAAATCAAGACCTCCGTTTGCGAATTCAATAGATTCGCCGGCATCGCTGAGCGTTTTTACCCGGCCCAGCCAATAAAAAGCATGCACTTTATTTGTGTCTGCCGTGTTGCTTTTTAGGATATTTTTCAAGCTATCTATTCCCGATAAATCCATTAAAGCAGGTTGTGCAACAAGTGAATGGACACTTAATGCAGTTGCCAGCGCCAGCAGGATAGTTTTAGTATTTTTAAATATTTTCTTTAAGCGAAGAAAAAAGTAACGAGGCATGGTTTATATTTTTAGCTGCGCTGCCTTTGCCCGCCCGGTTCGCTTTGCGAAGTGCAAAATAACATTTCTAAAGCGCCTCTCCAATATACTTTCAAATCCCGAAAATTCCGGTCCTCATGTTCGTCCGGGTATGAAGAAAGTTGCCATCCCGGCAGTTTTCATTTCCTTTCTAAGTCCGTGGTAGGTGTCTTCACCGACCAATAATGTCTATCATAAATCAAGTCCGTGGTCGGTGTCTTCACCGACCAATAATGTCCAAGTCCGTGCTCGGTGTCTTCACCGACCAATAATGTCTATCATGTTTCTCCCCGCCCTGGTTGGTCGCTGACCAGCAACCTGCCAATATCCTGTTTTTAAAGGATAGGTATATCAATATTCAATCGCCATTTTTACATCGTTAGCGTTCAAAAAAATAGTCATTTTTAGAATGAGGCCGTTTGATCGCAATCCTGGTCGGATGACGATAGTCAGGCATTCAATACCTTTAGCATTTGGTACCGTAAGTACATGCAATGGGTAGATACATTTAAGTAATGGGTAGATGCATTTAATGTAAATTACAAGCATACCAGGCGTTCCTTCGCAACGTTTCATGCTTTAGTTTTGAATTTTAGCAGCGGCGTAAGCATCTCCGGGAAAAGAATGTTACAGGGTATTCAATAAAATTTAAAACAAACATAATACATGAAATATCTATTGGTATGTTTGGCCACATTCCTTGCAGGAAGCGCCATTTCACAGGACTGCAGCAAAGAATGGCTGCGTGACAAACCGGGCACCTGGAAAGCGGGATTGCAGGGCTCCGTTCACAATGTAAGTGCCACAAATCTCGCAAAAGAAAAAGCGGTAATTGCCACAATTCATAAAATAGTAAATACAAATTACAAGCCCACCGGTTGCCAGCTTACCTATAGTGCCGCATATGGTAAAGATCCCGCACCGGGTCAGATTTTTCTTGCAGACCCCTATTATTATTCCATGTACATCCTGCGGTATTTATGCGACAGGAATAGCGCAGATAAATCAAAGTTCTATGTAGATGTTTCCACACCAACGAAAGTGGACATAACGGCGAATGTGATCTACTCATTAAATAATCTATACGCCGCTGACCTTCCGGCGGATGATTTTAGAGGGTATTTAAAATTAGATCGGTGGCCGCAACAAAAAGATGGCGTATGGTTTATGGGCGAAGAAATAGTGGGCGACCGGGGCACCACCTCCGAAATAAAAGAATACCGGTGGCTGATTACTTACAACGACAGTTTACCGTTTAGTTATCTGAGCAGAAAAGAATATTTATTGATACAGAAAAAAAGAATGGAACAAACCATTAAAGAAGAAGGCGCCGGCGATTTTAATAACCAGTTTGTAAAAAACATCGGCGATCATTTAAAACAATCAGAAATAGAACTGAGCAAACCTGCAATTTGCCCGTGGAATGATGAGCAGCGATTTACCGGTTTTGTACCGGAAGGGACTGCCGGCTCCTTTATCGCCATAAAACCTGATATGGAGTACTACCACAAAAAACCGCCCCTTTCTTCGCCGCAGTTTTTTACGGTGGTGTACAAGGTATCGGCCGGCGATCCCGTCTTTGAAGACAACATAGCCAACATCAAAAAGGCCATTAATTTTACCTTGCTGAAAAATATGCTGGGGAAATAGCCGCCGGCAAAAGGCCGCTTTTACCAAAAATATCGCGCT
The DNA here is from genome assembly GCA_038251675.1 of Chitinophagales bacterium. Lineage (GTDB taxonomy): Bacteria > Bacteroidota > Bacteroidia > Chitinophagales > Chitinophagaceae > Ginsengibacter. The sequence goes on from JBBSBD010000422.1 coordinate 4,023, forward strand.
GGTCCATGCTTTTTTTACGCTGAAACGGTCGCTGGGTCTGCCTTTGCTGGTCGGTGACCAACAAGATTTTTTTCAGTAAAAGACACTACTGTAAAGCTCATCCAGTAATGACCATAAAAGGTGTAAAGTTTTTTCAGTATAATACAATAATACACTGTATGGATAATGTATGGATGGTGTATAGATAGTGTATGAAGAGTGTATGTCGGCTAATGCAGTGAAATCTTCTTTTAACCGCGTACTATAAAAAATACAGGTATATTTTATATCAATTAAAGTGATTTCAGGAACTTAATTATTTTATCACGGTCGGCTTTCGGCAATTCCATAAACTGTTCTTTGGCTTTTTTCGCTTCGCCATCGTGCCATAAAATAGCTTCTTCCAGCGTTCTTGCCCTGCCATCGTGCAAATAAAAG
>JBBSBD010000423.1:0-4425 GCA_038251675.1 Chitinophagales bacterium
GCATTTACGGTGAGGAAATGCAGTATGTTGAAATCGAACTCGATCCTGCCGAGACAGCCGTGGCAGAAAGCGGAGCCTTTATGATGATGGATGATGGCATTCAAATGCAAACCATCTTTGGGGATGGAAGCCAGCAACAAAATAGTGGTGGCATCCTGAATAAATTATTGGGCGCTGGCAAGCGGCTACTGGTTGGGGAAAGCCTGTTCATGACGGCCTTTACGAACGTTGGTACCGGCAAAAAACAAGTAAGTTTTGCCTCGCCGTATCCCGGTAAAATAATAGCCCTTGACCTTATGGAATTAGGGGGAAAAGTCATTTGCCAGAAAGATGCCTTCTTATGTGCAGCAAAAGGCGTGAGTATTGGTATTGATTTTCAGAGGCGCCTGGGCACCGGTGTTTTTGGCGGCGAAGGTTTTATCATGGAAAAGCTTGAGGGTGATGGACTGGCGTTTATGCATGCAGGTGGCCATGTTTTTGAAAAGGAGTTGAAGCCGGGTGAAATGATAAAAATAGATACGGGCTGCCTTGTGGCATTAACACAACATGTAAATTATGACATCCAATTTGTAGGAGGTATACGCAATACAATTTTCGGTGGTGAAGGTTTGTTTTTTGCAACGTTGACGGGGCCTGGAAAAGTTTGGATACAGACATTGCCAATAAGTCGTTTGGCGAGTCGGATTCTAACCTACGCCACCGGCAGGCGTAAAGAGGAAGGAAGCATACTTGGGGGCCTCGGAAATCTGTTAGATGGTGATGGATTTTAAATCCAGGATTCGTTGCGAAGACTTTTCACACAGATTTTATTACAGGTTAGATGCTTAGCGGCAAGTGTAAACGCGTAGGGGTAGAGAAAAAATGATTAGACGTAAGAGATAGGATCTACCATCACTAATAACAACAAAAGTTAATAATTATAAAAAGTGGTAATTCTTTTAAATGCGAAAAGAACTACCACTCTCATTACAAGCCCTATAAGCTTAACTGAATCTTTTTTTAAGATCGTTGGCTGCTGCTTCAATGTTGTCTTTTAGATCAGAGGCTTTTTCTTTGTATTCCGAAGCCTTATCCGAAACTGCTTTTTTATATTTTTTTGCTTTTTTTAATAGCTTCTTACGGGTTCTAGCTCCTTCATCGGGAGCCATCATAAGGCCGGCGATTGCACCAACTGCTACACCCGTGAAAAGTAAAATGATGCTTTTTGAAATTTTCATGATCGATTGTTTTAATGGAAAAATTCCTTTTTGTATTAAGATGATTGTTTACAGTTACAAATTGTACTTACAAAACTAAGTTATAATTTTCATTGACTATTTGGGTATCTTCTTCATCACATAAATCGGCGATTTTGGATTAAGTCCAAAAAGTTCCCCCGAACGGTACTTTCATAAATTTTCAGCCTTTCAAATAAATTACCATTTTTTCGAAATAATATTGTCACAAACACTCTTAAATTGTTTTATGAACGCAGATAAATTATTACACCTCGCACAGAAATATGCTGAAAAATACCTTCACGATTTACCGGGCAGAAATGTATTTCCACGGCCAGAAGATTTAAAAAGACTGGCTGACTTTTCCATTCCATTGCCAGAGATTTCTTCCCGCCCGGAAGACGTAATTGAAATATTAAATACAAATGGGTCCGTAAACACTGTTGCAAGTAATGGTGGACGTTACTTCGGTTTTGTATTTGGAGGTACATTCCCTGTTTCATTAGCGGCCAACTGGCTGGCTGCAACCTGGGATCAAAATGCCGTGTTTAAAGTTTCATCTCCTGTGGCCGCTCATATAGAAAAAGTTACGGCAAATTGGTTGCTTGACCTGTTGCATCTGCCAGGGGAATCAGCGGTGGGTTTCGTAACAGGAACAACTATGGCAAATTTTTGCGGTTTGCTGGCGGCACGGGAAAGCATTTATAAAAAAAAGGGATGGGATGTGAAGTCCCGGGGAATGAATGGTGCGCCACCTGTGAAGATTATTACAGGCGAAGAGGTTCATGCCAGCATGCTTAGAGCATTGATACTCGCAGGCTTTGGCACCGGGAGCCTGGTAAAAGTACCTACTGATGGCCAGGGAAGAATGATTGCAGGGCAGCTCCCTGAACTAGATGAATCTTCATTAATCTGTGTGCAGGCGGGTAATGTGAATACAGGTGCCATCGATCCTATAAAGGATATTTGTGTTGCAGCTAAACAAAAAGGTGCCTGGGTGCATGTGGACGGAGCATTTGGGTTGTGGGCCGCAGCCTCGCCGGAAAAACGCCCTTTAATTAAAGGCGTGGAATTAGCGGATTCCTGGGCAGTTGATTTGCATAAGTGGCTCAATGTTCCCTACGATAGTGGCTTAATAATATGCAAAGAGCCGGGCACCTTGCAAACTGCCTTGTCAGTTAGTGCGGCTTATCTTCCGGACGCCACGGAGCCGGAGCCTTATTTTTACACCCCGGAGATGTCGCGAAAGGCGAGGGGTATTGAGACATGGGCCACTATAAAGGCTTTGGGACGAGATGGTGTTGCGGAATTGATTGGACGTTGTTGCAGGCTTGCACAATTATTTGCTGCAAATCTCGGAAATGCAGGGTTTGAAATCTTAAATGAAGTTACGCTTAACCAGGTACTGGTTTCTTTTGAAGAGGCTGAAGCCACAAACAGGATCATCAAGAAAATTCAGGAGGATGGCACCTGCTGGTGTGGAGGCACGGTATGGAAGGGAAGAACGGCAATGCGTATTAGTGTTTCTTCCTGGATGACGACAAAAGACGATATCGAAGTAAGCTCAGCTGCTATCATCAGGATAGCTAAGAGTGAATTAGCGAAAGCGTAAGAGTAAGTAATATGAGGCGGTAAAATAATTTCTACAAATTCACTTTTCCAACATACCTGATATCGCCCGCCTCCTGTTCATCTTCGTTTAAGAACCCGATCCAGGCCTTGACGGTATGGCCTTTCATATCATTAATTCGCAACGAGGCCCGGCAACTTATTCTTGTTGCGGTGTGCAAAGTATAAATCATCTTATTAATTGCGGGGAAATAGGTAATAATAATCAACTTGTCACTTTCTTTCGCAGTTCCGGAGCCGCTGTTATCCGTCCATTTTAATAGTACGTCACTATCATTGCTTAAATAAACATTTGCATTAGCAACGCAGGGCAATGGGCTCTTTGGTTTTAAAACGCAAGGGTAAAGACTGCCTGACTGCGTGTAGGAGCCAACCATTGCCTGGCGAATAATAGCCCTCGCTTTTCTTTCAAAGTTTTTGGATCTGTTCTCGTAGCCAAAGAACTTTTTTTCGGAAAACCCCGGGCTCAAAAACGGTTTGAAGCAATCATCATATTTTTGATGCTCATTAGTCGCAACTCTTTCACTTATCACTGTTCTGTACTTTATTAAGTTAATGTTTTTGTGATTCCGGTCAATAGTTTCAATAAGAGAAATGCCGGATTCGCTGGTGTTGAATGGCGTAGCGCCAGTAATTGGTTTCATGGGATATGTTCAGGAATAATAACTTGGGATGGGACTTAAAGTCATCCTTTTCTTAATTATTTAACGACATATAATTATACATGTTGTGTAAAAGCCCCCGCGTTAAACGCACGATTTGAAATAAGCGGCGCTAAAAGGCTTGAATTTGATATTTAAATCCCGGGGTGCGTATTACATTTTTTGAATAACGTATCCTCATCAACCGGAAATTATCAGAATTTTCCCTGATAGACATAGACGGAATATTCGCATGCAGCCTTCACTTTTATTCACAGATTCATCATTTCCACGGAATAAGGGAATAGATTTGCGTCTAATCAAATGAACGCTTGAAGAAAATTTATACCCTTTCCGCATTTTTATTTGCAGTAATTAGTTTGGCGTTTTCCCAGCAAATACCTGGCAAGACCAGTTACAAACTACAAGGAAGGCTGTTGGATTCTTTGTCAATGCATCCACTTGAATATGCTACGATCTCCCTTTTTTTGAATAGCGATAAAGCTCCTGTAAACGGGTCAGTTACGGATAATAAGGGGAATTTTACCGTAGAAAATGTAAAACCGGGTACCTACAGACTCCAGGCAGAATTCTTGGGCTATAAACCTGTAACAGCGAGGGGAGTGGTAATTGACAAGGATCACACCATTGTGGAAATGACAGATATTGTATTGGCTCCAAATGCGATCACTTTGAAGAATATAAGTATTGCCGGTTCCGGTAAACTCGTGGAAAATAAAATTGATAAATTAGTTTTCAATGCTGAGAGAGATATCACTTCGCAGAGTGGGGTGGCTGCGGATGTTTTAAAAAAGGTGCCGCAGGTATCAGTAGATGTGGATGGAAATGTGGAACTGGCCGGCAGCTCAAGCATACGCTTTTTAATTAATGGAAAGCCTTCGGCAGTCTTTGGGAGCAGCATTGCCGATGTACTGCAA
>JBBSBD010000424.1:0-4421 GCA_038251675.1 Chitinophagales bacterium
CAATATAATATTTGTTTTATCGTGTATTTTGCCATCCTGAATTTTCAAAAACGCCAAAAAAAAACAACGGTTGGGCCATTAAAAGTGGCGGTTTATTCGCTTCGCTCATGAGACCTCTTCGCTAAGTTGCGTGGTTGTCCGCTGTTACGCTAAGCCCTTTGTTGGCATTACTTGTTGTTTATCTTGGAATAATTAGTTTGTCAGGATCTTGTCTACAATCCCAAACTTTCAGGATTATTATTCGGTCTTCAAGTATTTCATAGAATAAAATATAATCTTCAATAATCAGTCCTCTTATCTGGTCAAGTTTTGTTTTAATTCCTAATTCAGGGTTTTTCGAGACTGTTATGAGTTCTGTCTTAAACTTCTTATAAAGTTTTCGCAAGTATATGCCGCTTCTGTTTCTTGTAGTGAAGAATTCAAGAATTTCTTGTAATTGAATTTCGGAATTTTTAGTCCAAATTACTTCTCTCTTAGCCATTCTACTACTTTTTGATCCATTTCTGATTGTGAAATCACATTCCCTTTTTTCCCTTCTTTACTTGCAAAAAGCAGTTCTTTCTCCTGATCAGCTGTTAATTCAATAAAGTGCTCTTTTTTCTTGTAGTCCAAAATTGTCTTAATAGCATTGAGAAAGTCAATGTCTTCAATTCTTGATATCCTCTGAATGAGTTCTTGTTTCAACTGAATGGTATTCATTATTTTTTATCTTTAAAACCGGTATAAAGTTACAAAAAAGCCACGAATTCAGACATGTTTTCGAAGTGTAATTTTTTTTTACAATTAACGGTTGACGCTTTGGCAAGTGCGGGAATAGATTGCTGTTCAACTGTCTGCCAACACAAATGTAAGTTAAGTTTTCAAATGTTTCAACGAACACGAAACCCCGCATTATGGCCAGGTGCTGTTAACGCCAGGTTTTTTTTCTTTCATGCTAGTTTGACTGTCTGATTGAGCAATTCAACGTTAAAATTAACCTTAGCGTTCAATGCTTTAAATACTTTAATTATTGTCTCAAAACGAGCGTCTGTCAGGCTATTCTCTAACTTAGAGATTTGGGCTTTCTTTACACCGACCAGTTGCCCAAGTTCAGCTTGAGTCAAATGGCGTTCCTTTCTAGCTTGTTTGATTGCTTTACCAAGCAAGTCAATACGTAATTCGTTTTCAAATGCATCTCGATTTGGTGTTCCCACTTTACCGACATGCTTGTCTATCATTTCATCTAAACTATATGTTTTCAGGGCTTCCTTTTTCATAATTTTTAACTTTTTTGTTCAAAATAAAACTTTCTCAATCTCTCCGCTTTTTCCAAGTCAGCGACTGGTGTTTTGTCTGTCTTTTTAATTAGTCCATGTGTAGAAATTACAACTGTTTCCGAGTTACCGACCTTATCCCAAAATGCAAAAAGTCTATAATGTGTCTTATTAAACAAAGTCCTAAACTCCCAAATTTCATTATTCAATTTTTTGAATAACTCTCTATCATTTGTCACTTGAGCTTTCTTAATGTTATAGTAAATCTTTTCTCTTGTTTTTTCTTCAAGGTTGTCTAAAAAGTCAGCTGCTTCTTCTAAAAACTGAACTTGAAATTTTTCAGTCATGTTAAAAAGTTTATGCAAAGATAAATGTTTCTTTATAGGGAAACAAATAATATTTTGATGGGGTTTTTAAACTTGGCGTTAACGGCCGACGCTTTGGCAAGTGCGGGAATAGATTGCTGTTCAACTGTCTGCCAACACGAATGTAAGTTAAGATTTCAAATGTTTCAACGAACACTCCTGGTCCTTCTTTATCGGGAAACCCAGCTGTTTGGACAGGTGCTATGGCAGCTTTACTGTTTTTTATTAATATCACCGGCTGATCATTTTTTGAAATAAGTCGTTGATATTAAAACTTTGGTTATTGTAGTTATAATCTGGAAAATTTAGATGATCGTTATCGTAGAAACAGCATAGATAGATATCGCATTTAATATACTGGGCATCACTCTTGACAGCTTCGAACCCTGTGATGTTAGAAATTAGTTGGGTAAGCTTATTTGTGATTAAATCATTATTTGACTGAACAACAATGTTTTCAATTAGCGATTTTTCATTAACAACAAATTGGATAAAGCACCAAATTTTTTTGACTTGATTTGCTTTAACTAACTCCAACAGAGATCCAGATATCTCTGGAGCCAGCGTTTTATCCAGGTATACAGAATTCTTGTATTTAAGAGGTTGATTATTTGGATTTGAAAGGTCAAAATATGAGGATTTTTCAAAATCTGTATCACTAAAGTTGACAGGAATACCTGAAATCTTGATATCTTTTTGGGTTTCAGTATTGTTTCGAGGAATAGCAATAAACTTTAAAAGATCAACATTTTCGTGTAGATCAAAACCTATCAGTGAAACCATTTGTTGAGCCCCAGGGGTTAAACTTTTTATATAATTGCCATCTTTAAAAAGATCTGATCCGCTCATTCTGGTATCTGACCATTGCCATCGACCATCTATTTTGCCATTTTTTATGGAACCGGATATTTTAAATGATGAAGTATTTTTAAACTCACAAATTATTGAACTACTGTACTTTCCATTTCCATCAACAAAAACAGGCTTCCCATTATTTCTATAAAATTCTTTTATAAATGGTATGTCGTTTGTAAAGTGTACGATTTTTTCAACATTCCCGTTTTTGTAGAAAAAAGTCCACGTACTATCTCTTAATGCATGAGAAAAAAAGCCCCGATATTTTATTTGATTATTTTGATAATATGACTTGACTTCCCCACTTAGTACCCCTTTGATATATGTACACTCCCACGCTTTTTCATTATTCAGAAAATAATCATTAGCTGGTCCAGAGTACAGAAGTCTTCCATTATAAATATAGGGAAGCGCCAATCGATAATAACTTGCGCTTGAACTCGTAGTTACGTCTCCTATTTCATCAAGAAAAAACATGAGTCCGGCGTCATTTCTTTTAAAAAAGCATGTTTCAACGTTTTGAGAGAATGACATGATTGTTGAGAATAGTAATAAAAATGGTAATAATTTCTTCATATCTATATGTTTAAGTTTAGTTAAAATTCGCGAACTAGAGCTGCCAACGGTTACGCTATGGCAAGTGCGGGAATAAATTGTTGCTCAACTGTCTGCCAGCACAAATGTATGTAAAGATTTCAAATGTTTCAACGAACACGCAAACCCGCATTTGCTATAGCGTTTGTTGGCTACTGTACTTTTTTCAATGCATTTCTAAAGGAATTGGCAATGTGACAAATATAATTTTAATTGCCGTCTATAAATTGTATTCTCTTTGGAATTGAAATAGTTTTTTTAGTGCTTGCATCAGATAAATTAATATTAAGCATCTGAATATTCCCGTTAACACCAGTTTCTAGCCAATAAGCATTTGAAAATCTATCATAGTAAAAACCTTCATCGATTAATGAAGTGATACCATTGTAAATACCTTTATTCACAATGGTTTCATTGGTGATTGAAAATTCGTATAAAGCAAAATTATTTCCAGACCAGCCTGTTCCAAATAAGTTATCATTTGAGCCATTATAATTAAGGTCCAGTAAAACTGAATTGAATTTCTTAACGGACATGGAATTCGTGCCGTAATTTACTACAAAAAGACTATCAACTTGATATGGTTTTATGAAGATCCTTTTGTGTTGGTAGTCGATTGCTGTTGATTCTCTGCCAGTCAGACCAGGAGGTAACCTGAAGTTTACTTTGGGCAGGTATTTTTTAGTTTTTAGATCCATTGGAATTATTCCAAGCCAATTCTTGCCAGTCTGCTGATTGAATGAAATTGTCTGTATATAAAGCATATCATCATTTTCATCAACTAATAATGATAGCACATTGAAAATAGCTGTATCATTTGTTAGACTAATGTGTTCACTTGTAAAATCTATAAGATTAATCAAAACAATATCCTCATTCAAACTAGTGTAAATGTACAAATTCTTGTTTTTTGAGTATGTTTTGGAATTAATGTCTTTCAAGCCACTAAATTTATCAATTGAGCTAACAAGCATAATTTTTCCAGAGGATAAATCAATTCTAACGAGGCTGTCAGGTGTATTAAATGGGTATTGATTTTGATACTGATAAGTTATTGCAAAAACATTGCTTATGTCGGCTTTTTCCTCACTTTTACAACCGAAAAGCATTAAGACTGGAATAATTAATAGTAGAGTTTTCATGAGTAAATTTGGATTAAGACAATTATTTAGTTTTCAGTTTGTTCTAAAGTATGGTTTTTATAGTATAGTAGCCAACTAGTATTTATCAACAAATATATACCACTTTTTTATTGTTTCCACTCCTGGCCCGGGCTAAAAAAAAATCACTCCGCTCTTTTCAAAAAAAACATCTGTCCCTCGTACACCGGCCCGTCAGACTCGGTCAGGTTTCC
>JBBSBD010000425.1:0-4415 GCA_038251675.1 Chitinophagales bacterium
ATGCTCTTTGCCGTTAGTAACAATATTTTTGAGGTCATCTAATGTTTCGTCAACATTTTTAGCAATTATATTTCCCTTGGATGCAGCCACAGGAGGGTTCTCAACGATCTCACGAAATATTTTATCACAAATGTATTTGCACGGATTTAATGAATCGCCCAACCTTTTCAAATATTCATTCTGCGAAGCATTACACAAGACTTTTATTTCACCGGAAAGTTTCAATCCTCTTGCAATCTGAAGAACCTCACGTGGGTTAATTTTCTTTAGAGGTATTTTGCTTACAAGCCTTTCAATATCTCCCGCTTGCTTAATAAGCTGTGTAAATTTGTTTTTTTCTTCAGGCGATTTTATGAAATATTCAACAATGTCCAGCCGCTCATTAATTTTTTTTATTTCAGTGAGGGGTAAAACCATCCAGCGTTTCAGTAACCTGGCACCCATTGGGGAAACGGTATTATCAAGAACTTTTAATAATGAATTATTGCCTTCAACGCCACCCAACAGTTCAAGATTTCTTATAGTGAATCGATCCATCCATAAATGATCGGCTTTATCAATTCGTTGTAACGAAGTAATGTGTTGCAAATTTGGATGCTCGGTGTCTTTTAAATAATGAAGAATAGCACCGGCAGCAATAATGCCTTCCTTTAAATCTTCCACGCCAAATCCTTTAAGGCTTTGTGTTCCGAAATGTTTCAGGAGACTTTCTTTCGCATATTGTTCAGAAAATATCCATTCATCTAGTGAGTATGTATAAAATTTGCTTCCAAATAATTTTTTAAAATGCTTTTGCTGGTTTCGCTGAAAAATCACCTCTGCGGGGTTGAGGCTTTGCAAAAGTTTATCTATGTATTCATTATCACCTTCTGCGATAAAAAATTCTCCGGTGGAAATATCGAGGAAAGATATTCCTGTTCTATTTTCTGAAATATGTATGGCACAAAGAAAATTGTTGTTATTATGTTCAAGCAGTTTATCATTAGTTGCAACGCCCGGCGTTATTAATTCTGTAACGCCACGCTTTACAATTCCCTTTACAGTTTTTGGATCTTCAAGCTGGTCACAGATCGCCACGCGGTATCCTGCCTTTACGAGCTTATGCAAGTACGTGTCCAATGCATGGTGAGGGAACCCGGCAAGCTCCGCTGCCGTAGCAGATGTACTGCTGCGCTTGGTAAGCGTAATTCCCAAAACCCGTGAAGTAGTTATTGCATCCTGGCCAAATGTTTCATAAAAGTCGCCCACACGAAAAAGCAGGATCGCATCAGGATATTTCATCTTGATGGCACTATGCTGTTTCATTAAAGGAGTATCTGCGTTTGCCATAATAGAAGCCTTGCCCCAACCCCTCTCCGCCGCGGCGGAGTGGGAACTTTAACGGAAGCGTTAGTTATTTGAAATGAAAATATTTAATAAGCCAAAATAAACGAATCTGCCATCCCCTCAATAATCAATTATATTAAACATTATAATAAATCTTGTCCTTCTCCTTCGGAGAAGGGTTGCGATGAGGTATTTTTGCAAATTAATAGTCTTTTGATGAGAAAATTGGGAATGGAAGAACTTAACCGGAAAACTGTTGATGAATTCAAGCGTGCAGAAAAAATTCCGGTAATTGCAATCCTGGAAAACATTCGCAGCGCCTATAATGTAGGAAGTGTATTTCGCACTGCCGATGCTTTTTTGATAGAATCAATTTATATCTGCGGCTATACGGCAACACCTCCACACAAAGAAATCACTAAAACCGCTTTGGATGCGCAAAACTCTGTGGATTGGAAATATTTTGAGAATTCAAAACTGGCCATTGCCGATCTGAAAGAAAGGGGTTATAAAGTTTATGCCATTGAGCAGGTAACAAATAGTTTATCGCTGGAAAATTTATCAGTACTCGAACCAAATAAGATTGCTTTTGTTTTTGGGAATGAGGTTTCAGGAGTGGAGCAGGAAACAATTGAACTGTGCAATGGTTGTATTGAAATTCCGCAATTTGGAATGAAGCATTCGCTCAACATTTCTGTAGCAGCAGGCATTGTTCTTTGGGAAGCGGTAAGACCCCTGGCCCCTAAAGAAGAACAAAGCCAGAGCTGGTAAATGAAGTTTAATTTTTTTTATGGAAAATGATTTAAAAAATAAAATGCCGGAATCATTTAAAGTTGTGAAAGCTCCTTCAGGGGTTTGGGGTGGAGTTGGGACATATTTTTCTCTTGTTAAATTCGCCCATACCATTTTTGCAATGCCATTTGCCTTAATTGGTTTTTTCCTGGGATTGAAAGCTGTTAATTTCGAAACATACAAACCCTGGTGGTTTCTGCTGGCGCTTGTTGTTTTATGTATGGTTTTTGCAAGAAGTGCAGCGATGGCCTTCAACCGCTGGCTGGATGCTGACTTCGATCGGTTGAATGTTCGCACTGCGATACGTGAAATTCCCGCAGGAATTATTACAAAGAGAAACGCAATGATTTTTGTGGTTTTAAATTGCTTTGCATTTTTAATAACCACCTATTTTATCAATGCACTTTGTCTCGTATTGGCGCCTGTTGCGCTTTTCGTGATATTATTTTACAGTTATACAAAAAGATTCACGCCACTTTGCCACTTGGTGCTGGGGCTCGGTCTAAGCCTTGCGCCCATTGGAGCCTACATAGCGGTCACGGGGAAGTTTGCACTGGTGCCGGTTCTTTTTTCTTTGTCGGTTTTATTTTGGGTTGGCGGTTTCGATATTATTTATGCATTGCAGGATGAAGATTTTGACAGGGCTAATAATTTGCGATCTATACCGTCATGGCTCGGAATTAAAAAAGCAATGTATGTAAGTGAATACCTGCATTTTCTGTCATTTGCGTCTTTATTTGTGGCGGGGGTAGCAGGCCACTTTAACTGGTTCTATTGGGCTGGCATATCGGCTTTTGCCTTCTTTCTCATTTACCAGCACACTCTTATCAAGCCAAAGGATTTGAGTAAAGTAAATAAGGCATTTTTTACATCAAATGGAGTCGCCTCGGTGGTTTTTGCCGTTTTTGTTTTACTGGATATTTTTGTAAAATCCTAAACAGTAATGCGCCTAATGTCTTTCAGGCTCTTCTCAATAATCAACTGTAATCTCTAATCAATAAAATGTATGGCAAGAATTCTTTGTATTGATTATGGTTTAAAGCGAACGGGCATCGCAGTTACAGATCCTCTGCAAATAATTGCCACGGGCCTGGCAACAGTAGATTCTCCGCAATTAATTTCATTTCTAAAAAATTATTTTCAACAGGAAATAGTTGAATTGATAATCATCGGTGAGCCTAAGAATCTTGACGATTCCGATACACATGCTACGCCGCTTGTGAAACAGGCTATAAAAAAATTAGAAAAGGAATTTCCCCTTATCCATATAAAAACTGTGGACGAAAGATATACCTCAAAAATGGCGAAGCAAGCTATGATTGATATGGGCATGAAGAAAAAAGACCGGCGCAATAAGCGAACGGTTGATGAAATTGCCGCCACCATTATGCTGCAGGAATATATGCAGACGCTTATTTGAACTCCTTTTCATCAATCATTTAATAAAATAAACAAGTATTCTAAAAGTTTTATTTTTGCGGCAAACACATTACATTTCTATAATAAAAGTTTTTCATGATTTTACCTATCGTAGCATACGGAAACCCGATCCTGAGGAAAGTGGGTAAAGAGATTTTACCGGATTATCCGGATCTCAATAAACTCATAGAAGATATGTGGGAAACTATGTACAATAGCAGGGGCGTGGGTTTAGCCGCTCCGCAGATCAATAAAGATATTCGGTTGTTTGTAATGGACAGCGTACAAATAATTGAAAATCTTAAGGCAGATGAAAAAGATGATTACCCCGGTGACGAAGGGTATAAAGGCGTTTTTATCAATGCTGAAATAAATTCGGTAAATGGTGAAGAATGGTCTTATAATGAAGGCTGCCTGAGCATACCAAAAATTCGCGAAGACATATTGAGAAGAGAGAAAGTTAACATCACCTTTTTAGATGAAAATTTTGAAACACATACTAAAGCGTTTTCAGGAGTTACCGCCAGGGTTATTCTCCATGAGTACGATCATGTAGATGGAAAGCTTTTTATTGACTACCTGAAGCCCTTAAAAAAAAGCCTGCTTAAGCGCAAACTCGCTGATATTTCGAAAGGAAAAATTTCGGTAGACTACAGGATGTCGTTCGTAAAATAATAGTGCGCATTTTATATTTCCTCCAACACTTTTAGAACTAAATTAGCGAATGCTAAAAACACTTTTTGCAATTATTTTTCTTTTGCAATGCACTTGCTTTTGTTTTTCCCAAATTAAAAATGACACCCTTGTAAAGGTTCAGGAAAACTACATTACTCTTTCTGAAATTGTGGTAAATAATAAACTCGATGTTGCCTCATTTA
>JBBSBD010000426.1:0-4413 GCA_038251675.1 Chitinophagales bacterium
AAACCTAACCAAAATATATTTTTATGGGTGGGTCAACATGCAGGAATGGTGGGTCAACATGAACAGGAATAGTGGGTCAACATGGTCAGGAATTTATATTGGAAGCAAATCAGAATTACCATCGAAGAAGTAGTTGCTGACCAATTAAGCCAACAAAATTTCTCTCCTACAAAATCTCATCTGCCGGAAAAAGCTTTGCTAAAAGCATCCGATGTCTGCGAAATCTTCCAGGTATCGAAGCCCACATTATACCAATGGCTGAAACAAAATAAACTCAAAAGTTTTAAGGTTAAATCAAGACGATATTTTAATCGTGCTGATATTGCTGCGCTCATCTCAAGCAGCAAATAATGTCTCATTCTCCCCGAATCTTAATCTTTAAAAGTGTGTTATGAGCTGTGCAGAAGCCAATCAAATTGATATAAAAGATTACCTGAATTCTATTGGGTATTCACCACAAAAGATGCAAGGAAATGATTACTGGTATTTGTCTCCATTAAGAAGCGAAAAACATGCTTCATTCAAGGTCGAAAAAAATAAAAATGTATGGTACGATCATGGCATCGGTAAAGGCGGAAGCCTGATAGATTTTGTGATGGAAAAGTACTGCTGTGATGTGAGTGAAGCACTGCAAAAACTTTCTTTCTTTCACCCGCAGTATATTTCAAAAAATAACCCTGAGAGACCCTGGTTTCACTTGCATAAAAGCTGTTTATTGAATCATCATGAAGATACAAGAGAAACCGGGATAAGGATCATAGCCGCAAAGCAGCCCATTGAAGACCTCACGCTTTGCCGCTACCTAAAGCAAAGAAACATCTCTAAAAGTATTGCCGATGCGTTGTGTTATGAAGTTCATTTTGCCGCTGGTGAAAAAGAAAAAATCTATCGTGCGATTGGTTTTAAAAACAATGCTGGAGGTTATGAATTACGAAGTGAATATTTTAAAGGAGGCAACGCTCCGAAATATGTTTCTTATATCGATAACAAGGCGAATAAAATTTCAGTTTTTGAAGGCTTTTTTGACTTCCTTAGTTATAAATTTATTCATCAAAATCAGGACGAAATACTGACAAACTTTCTGATACTAAACTCGCTTAGTTTCTTTGAAAGAAGTGTCCTTTTAATGGAAAAGCATGAACAAGTTCACCTGTATTTAGACAATGATAAAGCAGGAAAAAAATGGCTGGAATTTGCTCAAAACAGATCTAAAAAATATGTTGATGAAAGCATATTATATTCAGGTTATAAAGATTTAAATGAATGGCATATCAGCTTTGGAAAGGTCCAAAAACCTGTCCTATCAAGGCAATCCAGGAAAAGACACTTGTGACAAGAGCGAAAAGGATAAGGTTTTATGAAATCACTATCGCGGAAAAAAATCCGAAGGAAAAACTAAAAGTGCGTGTGCCCTTAGCAAGATGTCCGTTTGTATTACAAACGAAATAAAGCACCCACCTTTTGCTCGGGACTCGCAGGTGGAAGGCAATACCGATGGAGTGCTAAAATGAAAATTTTGTAAAGAAGAAAATGATTCCGTGATGAAGAAACAAAAATTAAACCGGACCAAAATTATTATGGTAAGGCTGACCACAGCCGAGTACGAACAATTACACAAAAAATTCAAGTCGACTATTTGCCGAAAACAAAGCGATTATTTAAGAAATGTGTTGTTGCTGGGGAAAGTAACAGTACTTACCCGCAATCAATCGCTTGACGACTTTATGGCAGAAATGATTGCATTAAGGAAAGAGTTGAATGGTATTGGAAATAACTTTAACCAGGCAGTTCACAAGCTGCATTTGCTGGATAAAATTCCGGAGTTCAGAACCTGGGTCATGCAAAGTGAACAAGAGAAAAAAATACTTTTAAAAATGATCGAAGAAGTTAAAAATCGTATCAGCCAATTTGCAGAAAAATGGTAGCCAGAATTAAGAGAACACAAAGCCTTTCGAGATCATTAAATTACAATGAAAAAAAGGTGCAAACAGGAGTTGCTGAATGCATTCATGCGGTTAATTATCCAAAGGATTTAGAGGCCCTTAATTTTTATGATAAACTTCATCGGTTGCAACACCAGGCAGCACTCAATGAAAGAGTGAAAGCAAACAGCGTACACATCTCTTTAAACTTTCATGAATCGGATCAGCTTAACAAAGAAAAATTATGTGCAATAGCAGAAACTTATATGCAGGGAATCGGTTTTGAAAACCAGCCTTTCCTTGTCTACCAGCATCACGATGCAGCGCATCCGCATATTCATATTGTAAGCACCAATATTCAAAGAGACGGTAGCAAGATTGAGATGCAAAATATCGGAAGAAATCAGTCCGAAAAAGCAAGAAAAAAAATAGAAGAAAAATTTAAACTCATCAAGGCTGAAGGAAGGAAGCAGCAACAAGATAATGAACTAAAAATAACACCGAAGAAAATTCAGTATGGCAAATCAACAACCAAAAGAGCCATCACTAATGTTTTAGAAGAAGTGATCAATAATTATAAATATGCTTCACTTCCTGAATTAAATGCAGTTTTAAAATTATACAATGTTATTGCAGACAGGGGAAATAAAGATTCAAAAATGTACGAAAGAAAAGGACTAATGTTTTCTGTATTAGATGGCAAAGGAAAAAAGATTGGAGTACCCATTAAAGCCAGTGATTTTTATAACAAGCCCACTTTAAAATATCTGGAAAAGAAATTTGCAGAAAATGAAAAACAAAAGCAGGCTTACGCACCGCATTTACAGACAACAATAAAATGGGTGCTGTTGAAAAAAGAAATGTCGTTTAGCGAGTTTACTCAAAGCCTGGCAAGAGAGGGAATTAACGTAGTGGCAAGGCAGAGTACAGAGGGCAATATTTATGGCCTTACTTATATTGATTTTAAAAATAAATGTGTTTTTAATGGAAGTGATTTGGGTAAAGAGTTTAGCGCTAAAGCAATATTAGATCAGGTAAACACAATACAAACGAACCTTCAGGCAAAAGAAAGTAATCAAACAAATAATAATCTCATTGACTCAAATCCCACGAGCAAATCAGGAAAAGAAATATGCAAATACGATATTATTAAAAGTCAGGAAAAGAATTTGTCAAATGTCATAGATATACTGTTTAAACAAGAGCAAAATAATAATTATACTCCTCATGAATTATTAAAGAAAAAACGAAAGAAAAAGATTAAAAAACCAAATTGGTAAGATCTCTTATTACTAATCATTCTCCATCATTTTGTATGATTTTCAATCTTGCCTTATCATGTTCTTTAAAGGCGTTGGTTGCTTCCAGTTGCTTTTGCATATCATCCATGTCGTCGCCGGTAATGGTTGAACTAAATTCATGGGCTCTCAACAGCATCTTTATATAAGCCGATGGTTCCTGCTGCCGGGTCAATCGTCTTAATGAAAGCATATAATCATCGCGGTAAACAGTCGGGATAATTATTTTTGACTGGCCCTGTTTCACGAGTTCTGCATTCATCATTACCCTGGCAATTCTTCCATTACCATCAAGGAAAGGATGCACTTCACTTATCATAAACATTATAAAGGCTGCTTTGGAAAAAGAATCCGTTAGCGCCTGGTAATAGTCAAAACCTTTTATAAGTGTTCCTTTTACAAGGGTGTAGTCAACAAAATGTGTTTCGCCAGCCCTGTTATTCCTGTCCTTAAAATGGCCTGGATTTTTTGAGGTCCTTGCACTCATTAATATTTTATGACGGTACAATAATATCTCCAACATTTCTCCCGAAGTAGCCGGAGTAATATCCATTTCTTCCCTGTTGCTTACTAAGTTATATGTTCCTAACACATCGTGAGAATCTTCATCACGGTTTGGCATGGGTGCTGCTGTTTCAACTATTTTTTTTGCATCTTCCAATTCGAACTGTGTGCCTTCAATGTAGTTGGAAAAATAAGCCTCGAAAAAAGCAAAGTTTTTAAACGATCGGTTTGTTGTATTTTCTTCCGGCAAGTCTTTAAATTCCTTTTGCTTTAATTCAATGAAAAGTTTTTCGAACAGTTGCAAGCGGGCCGGGTCGTAAGGATTCCCAAATGCCCTTGCTATGGCAAGAGGAGAAGACAATATTTTTGAAGGTTTTGTGTTCAGCAAAGCGCTGATTAATTTATTCAACTTCTCAAACTCAGTTTTCAAATTGAGCTTCTCTGCGATCGCCCTTGCTTTATCTCGAAGTTCATTTAATCCAGCTTCTCCTTTAACCCTGACCACCTGTTCCAGGCGATCTTCTATTTCAGGTATGGTAAGGGTTTTTGATTCAGGGCCTATTTGGCGGGACACTTCCATATTTTCCAGTAATGCCCTTTCGAGTTGGGAAACATATAATTCACCTGATAACAAATTGTCTCCATCTATTTGTCCATACCCCTGAATGAAGCGAATAGTAATGCCCGGA
>JBBSBD010000427.1:0-4413 GCA_038251675.1 Chitinophagales bacterium
AACTAAAGACAAGCCAGAACACGAAGCTATTGTTATGATAACTGCAAAATCAATAGCATTTAAACAATATGCTTATAAACTGTATTCTAATGTTGATGAAATTAGTTTTCCTGCCAACTGGATGAATGCTTCGGCATTGCAATATGAATTGAAATCTTTATCAGAAAAGTTGCAGGAATATGACCACAAATTTTATAACGAAGGCGAAGCACTTTATCACGTATCTCTTAATGAAAAAGATGAATTAGAGACAATTGAAAACCCAAATGCTTATCACAAAGATGGCACACTTATTATACATGACAGTCGTGTTGGTTTTCTTTCTTTTATTGCTGGCGAAAAGGAACAGCCCGTTTTTATCCCAAGCCTGTATGATAAAAAAGACCTTGCATTTTACCAGCAATACACAAGTGTGAGAGATACCTATTTGTCACTGGTTGATAAAGAAGGCGATGAAAATATTGAGCATTCTGGAATACGCGATCAACTGAATGAATCTTATGATGCGTTGATAAAAGGATATGGTATTTTAAATTCCAGTATTAATCGTCAGCGGATATTGAAAGATGAAGCGTTTGGTTTTCTAATACTGGCTTCATTGGAAAGAAAAGAGGGGGAGCAATTTCTTAAAGCGGATATACTTACTCAATCACTCATTCAAAAGCAGGAAGCATATCATACGGATAATCATGTTGAGGCATTGGCAAGAAGCCTGAATGATAAAGGTTTTGTTGATATAGAATTTATTTCTGCGGCTACCGGCTCTACAGAACTTGATGCAATAAAAGCTTTAGGCAATCATATTTATCTAAACCCTGCAAATGAACAATGGGAAACTGCAGACCAGCTATTGAGTGGCAATGTGGTTATCAAACTAAATATTGCAAAAGAGGAAGTAGAGAAAAATCCTGACAATGCTCAGTTACAAAGAAGCCTGGAGGCTTTGGAGAAAATACAGCCGGAGAAAATTCCATTTAAATTATTGGATTTTAATTTGGGTGAAAGATGGATCCCACAGGATTACTACAACCGATTTGCTACAAATCTCTTTGAACTGAATACTGAAGTAAATTACTTTTCATCTCTTGATACATTTAAAGTAAAAACGCAAAGCAGTAATGCAAAGACAAACCAGGAATATGCTGTTACTACAAAAACCGGCAGTACAACTTATGGCCATACTTTACTTGAACATGCATTAGAAAACACCTCTCCATTTTATACATATCCTGTTGATATTGGTGATAAGACCATTAGAGTGCCGGATAATGATGCCATACAATTGGCACATCAAAAAATTGAATCAATCCGTAATCATTTTACTGAGTGGCTAAAGGAACTGTCAGAATCTGACAAGAAATACTTAGAGAATTTGTACAACGACACTTTCAATTGTTATGTATTAAGGGAGTATAATGGAAGCCATTTGCAGTTTCCCGGACTCGATTTAAAAAGATTAGGAATAGAAGATTTGTACAGCTCACAAAAGAATTCTGCCTGGCGAATTATACAAAACCGTGGCGCATTGATTGACCATGAAGTGGGTTTAGGAAAGACATTGACAATGATAGTTGCTGCACATGAAATGAAACGTTTGGGTACTGTAAATAAACCAATGATTCTGGCATTAAAAGCCAACGTAAATCAAATTGCAGAAACATATCGTAAAGCTTATCCCAATGCTAAAATATTATCACCGGGTGAGAATGATTTTACTCCGGCAAAAAGATTAAGACTGTTCCATGAAATAAAAAATAATAATTGGGATTGCATCATTTTAACCCACGACCAGTTTGGCAAAATCCCTCAAAGTCCGGAAATACAAAGGCAGATATTCCAGGCTGAATTAGATAATGTTGAAAAAGACCTTTATACTTTAAAGGATATGGGTGGCGAAATCTCAAGGGGGATGCTGAAGGGTTTGGAAATTAGGAAAACAAATCTCGGGGTAAAGCTTCAGGGTATCTTGAAGGACATAGAAGAAAAGAAAGATGCTGGCATCAATTTTAAAGACATCGGTATTGACCATTTATTTGTGGATGAATCACACAAGTTTAAGAATTTAACCTTTACTACAAGGCATGACAGGGTTGCTGGCTTAGGGAATATAGAAGGCAGCCAGAAAGCATTGAATATGCTTTTTGCTGTAAGGACTTTGCAGGAAAAATTTGATAGTGATTTGTGCGTTACGTTCTTGTCCGGCACACCTATTTCAAACAGTCTTACAGAAATGTATTTATTGTTTAAATACCTGCGGCCAAAAGAAATGGAACGGCAGCAGATTGAAAATTTTGATGCCTGGGCTGCAGTGTTTGCGAGGAAAACAGTAGACTTTGAATTTTCTGTGACCAATGAAATTATAGCGAAAGAAAGGTTTCGCCATTTTATTAAAGTACCGGAACTGGCATTGTTCTACAATGAAATAACAGACTATAAAACGGCCAGACATATTAACCTTGATAAACCGGAATTAAATGAGCAGTTGGTAAATATTACACCTACCCCCGACCAACAGGAGTTTATTAAAAATTTAATGGCCTTTGCTAAAACAGGCGATGGTACATTAATTGGGCGGCTGCCTCTATCAGCAGATGAAGATAAAGGCAGGATGCTGATTGCAACAAATTATGCAAAGAAAATGGCGGTGGACATGCGGTTGATTAATCCATTTGCTTATGCTGATCATCCTGATAATAAGATAAATGTTTGTGCAAGGAAAATTGCTGGGTTATACCAATTAAGCAATGATAAAAAAGGAACACAAATTGTATTCAGTGATATTGGTACTCCTAAGCCGAATGCCTTTAATGTTTATGATGCACTCAAAGAAAAGTTAGTAACTGATTTTAATATCCCCATAAATCAAATCACTTTTATACATGACTGGACGAACAGGCAAAAGCCTGAACTGTTCCGTAAAATGAATAATGGTGAAATAAGAATTTTATTGGGCAGCACAGAAAAGGCAGGCACCGGTCTAAATGTTCAGAAGAAAGTAATTGCCATGCACCATTTAGATATTCCCTGGAAGCCTTCGGAACTGGAACAAAGAAATGGGAGAGGTGCAAGACAGGGGAATATTTTAGCGAAAGAAGCTTATGGCAACAAGGTTGATAATTACATCTATGCTGTAGAGCAATCATTGGATAATTATAAATTCAATTTGCTGAAAAACAAGCAAACCTTCATCAGCCAAATGAAAAACTGTGAGCTGAATGTAAGAACGATTGACGAAGGTTCTATTGATGAAAAAAGTGGAATGAACTTTTCGGAATACATCGCCATCCTTTCCGGTGATACTACTTTGTTGGAAAAATCAAAGATGGAGAAGAAGATTGCTGTCTTAGAAAGTTTGAGAGTTGCTCATCATAAAGAAGTGTTCCGTTCCAGGTTTTCATTAGAAAATATGCAGGCTGATAAAGAAAGTACACTGCAAACATTGAATAAGTTAATGAAGGATGAAACTATTTACAAAAGCCAATTACGATTTGATAAGGATGGAACAAAAGTTAACCCGATTGAAATAAATAATATCAGTTCTACAGATGCAGAAACAATTGGCAAATATCTAATCCATCAATCCTTACACTGGAAGCCGGGCCATGAAGAAAGCGATACTATGAAAATAGGCAACCTGTATGGTTTTGGTTTGTTTATTAGAAGACAACGGGAAACCCTTGATAGTAAAAGTATGTTTGAATATCAGTACAGAAATATATTTTATGCAGAGAGCAAAGAAAGCGGTATAAAATATTTATGGAATCAGGGACATATCAATATTGATAACCCCAGGATTGCTGCCAAGTATTTCATTAATGCTATTGACCGGGTAGATGCTTTAAAAGAAAAGTATGAAAACAATCTGCAAGAGTTAGGACAGAATATTCCTATGCTCCAGCAGATTGTTTTAAAGCCATTTGAAAAAGAGCAGGAACTGGCTCAGCTAAAAGCCGATGTTTCAAAATTAGAAAGAGAAATAGCCATTAACATACAAAAGAACCAAAGGGCACATGAACTTCTGATTGAAAATAACAAAGAGGAAATAAAAGAAACCCCAATAGTTGAAATAGGAAAATCATTATTACCCAAGAAAGAGATGACCTCAAAGAACCTTAAAGGGATAAAGGTTTAATTTTCTACAGTAGCAAATACTTCATAGTGTTGCACATACTCTTCAAATTCTAAAAGAAAGCCATTGTCTTCCGGATAATATTTAGCTTTCTCAAAATCATGTCCTGCAAAGTTTTTTATAACATCAAGGTTTTCCCAATAAGTAATCAGGTTGAAATGCCCTTCATCATTTTTGATATGTCGTAAAAATGAAAGTCCTTTAAAACCTATTGTTTTTTTATAATCTGGAATAGCGACTTGCTTTAAAAATTCTGTATAAGCTTCAAAGTTTGGGGCACTAGT
>JBBSBD010000428.1:0-4407 GCA_038251675.1 Chitinophagales bacterium
ATAAAGAAAAATAACGAGTCGATTAAACTTACTGCAACTGAATACAGGTTGCTTTCGGTACTTGCAAAAAATGAAGGCAAGGTGGTAACACATCAATATCTCTTGCGTGAAGTTTGGGGGCCTGGCTACATCAACCAATCCCAGTATTTAAGGGTGTTTATTGCACAGCTTAGAAAAAAAATTGAGACAGATGCCAACCGCCCCGAATACATAGTTACTGAATCAGGGATTGGCTATCGTTTTATAAGTAAAGAAGTTTGAAAACATACATTTATATCGTCTCCATTATGTGAAAGCCGTAGGGCTCAATCATTAAATATTCATTATCGTCTCCTACGGCATAATTTTCTTTAGTCCAGTGATCATATAATTTCTCCGGTACAGCGCCGCTTTCTTTAAAAGCAAACCAGGTAAGTAGTGCCGGGGCATTACTGAAATTAAACAGGCAAAATATTTGCTGGCCCTTTTTAGATCTGATGAATCCGGCTACATGAATATTATGAGCGTTCATCCACACCAGGTTGCTGTTATCTTCAATGGCAGATAATTTTTTTCTAATGCGCAAAAGTTTTTTTGTCCCGGCAAAAATCCGGCTTTCTACTGTCCCCGGTTCATCTCTTAATTTATTTTTATCCCAGTCAATCTTTGGCCTGTGCATCCACCTGTTATCATAATATTTGCTTTCTTCATTTAGATATTCCTTATCATTTATATAGCCAATCTCGTCACCGTAAAACAGCATAGGCAATCCTCCAACAAAAAAGCTAAGTGCCTGCATCATTAATATTTTGTTTACTGATAGCTCAATTTTCTTTCCATCATTTTCTTCGAGGGCCTTTTGTAAACCGCATAGTGA
Organism: Chitinophagales bacterium; assembly: GCA_038251675.1. GTDB lineage: Bacteria > Bacteroidota > Bacteroidia > Chitinophagales > Chitinophagaceae > Ginsengibacter. The sequence goes on from JBBSBD010000428.1 coordinate 857, forward strand.
TGCAAGCGTTCCGCTAATGCGTGCATCTCCTGTTTTTGGATTGAAAGAAAACAAGGCGCCCATGGAAGGTGAGCCAATGAAATTTCCTGAATAATAATTTTTTAAATACTGCCTGTGCTGAAATGGGTCGTAACCTGCTTCTACAATCATCGCATCTTCATAACCAAGGCCGATATCATCGTGGCAGCGGGTATAGGTAATCCATGAAGTACCAGGCGGTTTTTCTAATAAAACATGTTGTGCAGCCAGCATCACTTTTGTGTCACCTGTGGCAAGCGCATCCCATTGCAAGGCCATTTGTGTGGCATTGTAGCAAAAATCACATTCCCGTGCTGTGAATGATCCTTTGCCAAAATAAGTCATTATTTGCCTGGGTGCTTGTATGGCTTCTCCAAGCAATGCCATACCGGGTGTGGCTACCTGCACACATAACTTTATTAATTGTAAAAGTGTATGAGCCTGGGGTAAATTGGTGCAGGTTGTACCCAATTGTTTCCAAATAAAAGCAGGGGCATCTATACGCAAAATGTCAACTCCGATATTGGCATAAAAAAATATGTTTTCAAGCATCGCAATAAATACCTCCGGATTTGAATAATTAAGATCCCATTGATAATTATGGAAAACTGTCATCGTCCATTTATTGCATTCGGGCACCCATGTAAAGTTTCCGGGGGCGGAGGTGGGGAAAATTTCTTTCATCGTTTTTTCAAACTCATCAGGTATCGTTCTGTCATCATACATATAAAAAAAATCCTGGTATTTTTTATCGCCTGCTTTTGCCTTAACGGCCCATTCATGTTGATGCGAAGTATGGTTAAGCACGATGTCAATCACCAGGTACATATTTTCCTTCGCCATTTTTTTTTGAAGGTGTTTCAGATCCTTAATGGTGCCGAAGCGTTCGTCTATTTTTCTGAAATTTGAAACGGCATATCCGCCGTCACTTTCACCGGCAGGGCTTTCGAACAAGGGCATCAGGTGAAGCACATTTATACCCAATTCTTCAAAGTAATCAATCTTATTTTCAAGCTCAGCAATGTTGCCACAAAATCTGTCCACATAAAGACTCATGCCTGCAAGTTTGTTGCTTAGAAACCATTGTCCTTTTTCGTATTTATAATTATCTCTTTTTTTTAATCTTTTAGCGCGGTCAGCGGAAGCATCCATTATCGTTTCAATAAGTTGTTTGAAATTCTTTTTGCTATGCTCGTGTTGCCCGTAAATTTCATTGAACAATAAATGAATCGCTTCGGCATTAGCAATTAGTCTTGTATAAAACGGGTTTTCTTGTCCTGCTTTTTCCAACGAATGCTTTACTGCAAGCTTTGTAACCTCGCTATGAATTTTGTAGTCGTACATACGTAAGCGTTATTAGTCAAAAATCTGGGCACTTAAATGTTTAAAGGCTTCCATGGCGCCCATATATTCGCAGGTACGTGCGCCTGCCTTGTTGGCATTGGTAATAATATTTTTCCAATCAGCGGCAGTCATTGCCTCAGTCATTTGTAATGAATGATTTCTTAACTGGTATAAAATTGCGCCGACGAAGGCATCGCCGGCACCTGTGCTGTCTATGGACTTTACTGTGATTGTAGGAACGATTGTTTTAGTTTTATTACGCATGAGCAAAGTGCCTTCTTTCCCAAGTGTTATGGCAAATGTAGCATTCGTATTTTCGGCTAAAATTTTAGCTGCATCATTTACTGACGACCTGCCGGTTAATAAAATGGCTTCCTCGTCGCTCACTTTGAAAAAATGGCATGCCTTCATAAAATCCCATGACTGCTCAATAAATGATGCTGTATCCGTCTTCCAAAGAAGTTGCCTGTAGTTTGGATCAAAGCTGATGAATAAATTTTTGGCGAGCGCTTTTTGCAAAAGACTTTTGTAGGCTTGTTGCAAAGGCCCGGGCAGAAAAGCAGTTGCGGAACCAAAATGGACAATTGAACACTTATCGAGATCAATTCCCTCAAGATCGTTTTCGGTGAGTTCCCCATCAGCTCCGCGGTTAAAAACAAAATCTCGTTCACCATCCTGCATTAAGGATACAAATGCGAATGTGGTAAAGTGATCTTTATCTTTTACCATCCATATAGTGGATACGCCAAAATCTTTCATTGTGTCAATTAGCTGCTGGCCAAAAGGGTCTGCACCTACTTTCGCAGAAAGCAAAACGTCCCCGCCTAATGCCGCAATTGCCGCAGCTACATTGGTGGGAGCGCCGCCTGGCTTTTTTAAAAAATGCTCGCCATTGGCAAGTGATGAGCCGGTATCTGTACAGATCATGTCTATTAGAGCCTCACCAATACAAAGTATTTTCATGTGTAAATAATATTAGGTTCAAAAAGAAATGTTTTGTAAAAATTAAAATTAGAACAATTAAGAAAGAAGATCAACGCGAAACACAAATATCAAATCATATTTTACGTTTTGGCAATATAAACTTAATGTCCCCCTCCTAAAGGAATCACAGCATCATCGCTTGGTTTATTGGCCTTAATAAGTAAAGTAAATGCTGCTGCTATCAATAAAAATACGCCAGCAAAAGTTATTGCATTCCGTGGATCATTGTTCAAAAAATGTTTTAGAATAAAACCAAAAGTGGTCGTTTGGATAAACATAGGTATCACGATCATCATGTTGATGATACCCATATACACACCATATCTTTCTTTTGGAATATTGCTTACTACCATCAAATATGGAATACCCATCATGCTCGCCCAGCCAATTCCAAACCCGGTTATTGCAGGGAAAAGTAAATATTTATTTTCAATATGCGGGAAGGCGAGAAATCCAATCGCTGCTAAAATAAGACATGAAAAATGCACCAGCTTTGGCGAATATTTTTTTGCAAACCACACAAGGCCAAAGGCGCACAAAAATGTAACAACGTTATACCAGGCATTCACAAGCCCCGTCCATCCAACTGCCTTTTCATACAGGTCCGCATTTTGTTGTGGGGTCGTATTCCATACTGACAATGCAACACTTTTTGATGAATTCTGCCAGTAACAAAACAATGCATACCATTGAAACAAATATACCAGGGCAAGTTGCCACATTACTTTCGGCATATTCAGGATGGCATCTATTATTTCAATATTTTGGGCAAATAATATTTTAAGTGTTGTATGCTGTTTAGCATAATTCAACACATTTTTGAAAAGGCCTTTGAAGAAAACTGATGGAATTAATAAAACTAATAGTACAATATACGCGAGGACTGTAGTTACTATAGATAAAAAGAATTGAATAACAGGATGCGGCATACCTTTATTCTTTGCCTCTAAAGCCGCAAGCTCATCTTCTGAAGGTGGAATTTCAGGAGTTGTTTTAATACTCCACAATATGGAACCAATAGAACAGGCCGCTCCCAAAAAGAACGAAGCAAAAACCCAGGTGGGCAACTTGCCCGTTTTACCAATAAATATCAGCGGAAAAATAAATAGGGAAACATTGGCTAATGTTTGTCCGAATCCTGTAAAAAAACTTTGCGCCTGGAATCCTGTTGGTTGTTGAGCCGCATCTAATTTATCTGCAATAAA